>CANRHW010000097.1 GCA_947630525.1 uncultured Clostridia bacterium
CTGCGTTTCGGCGGTCAGCGACGTGGAGAGCTTTGATGAAAAAAAAGATAGTGCTGAGGGTGGGCGACAGCCGGCTCACTGTACTTGGCAGCGGACTTAGACTCAGCGCGGTGAGCGTAGAGGACGGCGAAGCCACCGTAGAAGGTTTTATCGACAGCTGCGCTTACAGCGGCGCGGGAAAGGTATCCATTTGGGGGCGGCTGGTCAAATGACGGTTTCCAGTTTGTATCAGCTCCAGGTGCTGATGTACGGCGCTTTGGCCGGTGTGGTCTGCGCCGGCACGGCCTCCTTGGTCAAGGGCCTTGGCCAGGAACTCAGGCTGCCCTCGGCGGTCAGGGCCGTGCTGGATTTGCTGCTGTGGGTCTTCGCCGGGGGCGTTGTGGTCTGGTTCAGCCTCAGCTTCGGCGACGGCTCCGTAAGCGGATATCAGATTTTGGCGGCGGTTTGCGGATTTTTGCTGTATTGGCTGTGCCTTGGCCGCATTACCGAAAAAGGGGCGCGGCTCCTTGGCCGACTGCTGCGGCTGATATTTGCCCCGGCGGCCTTTTTGCTGCGGGGCGTAAAACTTTATATTGAAAAAATATATAAAAATCTTTCATCTGTCCTTTGTCACGTCCACAGCCTTGTCAAACGTTCGACATCAGCCGCCAAGACCCGCAAAAAAATTCAAAAAAATTACAAAAAAATGCTATAAAATACTTTACAAAACAAAAAAATTGTTATATACTATTAATATGCGCTGGGAGGAATGTCTGATGAGGCTTTTTGGTAGGAATATACCGCGTGGGAGGGGCCCGCGTCTTGTAATGGCCGGGATTGCCGGCGTTGTTTTGGCGACCTTCCTTTTCATGGTTTGTTCCACCCTCATTGGAATTGTTGAAGTGCGCAGGGACATTAGCGACTGCAACGAGGCAATCGCTATGAAAGAAAGCGAGCTCAGTCAGCTTGAGCAGAAAAAGGCTTATTACGAAAGCGAAGAGTTTTACGAGGACGCCGTGCGCGGCAACGGCTACGTGGGCGAGGATGAAACGGTATTCGTCGTAATTGACTGACCGCTGGATTTTACTGTTTGAAAGGGGTCTCAAACCTTTATGGGTCTTGAAGTTGGGAGCATTGTTGAAGGTAAGGTTTCGGGCATTACGGGATTTGGCGCGTTTATCGATCTTCCGGAAAAAAAGACCGGTCTGGTACATATTTCCGAGGTCGCGAGGGATTATGTAAAGGATATACATGATCACCTCACCGTTGGGCAGACAGTCAAGGTCAAGGTACTGGCGGTGGAGCCCGGCGGCAAGATAAGCCTGTCTATTAAAAAGGCGGAGGCGCCTAAGCCCAAACAGCCGGCGGTGTTTTCGGGCCGGCCTGCGGAGGTGAGCTTCTCCTCCGGCGGTGCGGAGCTGTCATTTGAGGACAAAATGGCCAAGTTCAAGCAGACCAGCGACGAACGTATGTTGGATATAAAGCGCAGCGTGGAGTCTAAGCGCGGCAGCAGGAGAAAATAAGCGTTAAAAAGCGGCGTTGTCACAAGCCCGGTATACTTTGTATCGGGGCTTGGGGCGGCGCTTTTTTGTTGTAGATTAGTATATTTTTCCCATTTTCACGCATAATACCACAGAGGTGATACGCGTGAAATTCAGGGATTTGTTTTTTTATTCCCCCCGTGCGGAGGACGATTTTATTCTGGACGAACCCAGTGCGCCGTCCGACGACTATGTTCCCCAGATGAACGAAGGCGGGCCGGAGCTTACCGGCAACTACCGAAAAGACAAAGCCGCCTTTGACAAGGAAATGGAAAAGGACCTTAACGGCGATCTGAAAATCAGGGAGTTCACAGTTCGCGTGGGAGGGAGAGAAGCCAAATGCGCGGCCTATTTTTTTGACGGCCTGGTGGATAAAAACGGAGTGAACGACTTTATCCTGCGCCCCCTTATGATGGGCAGCCGCACAACGGAGGCAAGGTCATATTCGGACATAATGAACGTGCTGCTGGTTCAGAGCGAGGTCAAGGAGACCAACAATCTGGGCACGCTGGCCTTTGATATAAATTTTGGCAGCGTAATACTGCTCATCGAGGGCTATGGAAAGGCAATTTCCGTGGACGCCAAGGGCTGGGAGCACAGGGGCATCGAAAGCCCGGAGGTGGAAAAAGTAATCCGCGGCCCTAACGACGCTTTCAGTGAGCAGCTTAGGGAGAGCACGGCCCTTATTCGCCATTTGGTAAGGAACAAAAGCCTCATCAGCCGGGAGTTTGCCGTGGGTACGATAAGCCAGACTCCCGTGTCGCTCATGTATATCAAAAATGTGGCCGATCCCCAGCTTGTCCGTGAGGCCGAACGGCGGATAACGTCCCTTGATATAGATTATCTGTTTTCCTCTGCGGAGCTGGAGCAGTACATGGAGGGCAGTTCGCTTATAACCCTGCCGCAATTTATGGCCACCGAAAGGCCCGACAGGGCGGCCCGCGCTCTGCTGCTGGGACGGGCGGTGGTGCTGGTGGACGGGTCGCCCTTCGCCATAGTAATGCCCACCACGGTTTTTGAGCTTAACGAGTCCGCCGAGGACCACTACCTTCGTACCCCGTATGTGAACGTAATAAGGCTAATCAGGCTAATGGCCTTTTTGTGCTCGCTGCTGCTGCCGGGCATATATGTGGCGGTGGTGAACTTCCATGGCGAGATACTGCCCACGGATATGCTGATATCCATTGTGGCGGCCAGAGATAAAGTGCCGTTCCCGACCATAGTCGAGATAATCATTATGGAGCTGTCGTTGGAAATAATCCGCGAGGCCGGCGCAAGGGTGCCGACGCCCTCCGGCACGACCCTGAGCATAGTCGGCGCACTGATATTGGGCCAGGCCGCGGTCAGCGCGGGCATAGTCAGCCCCATACTGATAATCGTGGTTTCCATCGCGGCCATAGGCTCCTTTGCCACGCCCAACTATTATCTCGGCATTTCCGCCAGGATACTCAGGTTCGGCTATATCTTCCTGGGGGCGGTAGGCGGCTTTTTGGGCATAACCGCAGGGCTTTTTGTAAACGTGGTGCTTTGGACCTGCACTTACAGTATGGGCGTGCCCATGTTCGTGCCCGTGGCGCCCATAACCAAGGGCGGAGTGCCTAAAACGCTGCTCTATCCTCAAATTTGGAAACAGGACTACCGCGACGATTACGTTAACCCTCTACGCCGGAAAAAGCAGCAAAGCGCACGGGGCTGGAAAAATAAAGAAAATTAAAGGAGATGAGGCCTGATGAGCGGAGGCAAAAAAATAGGTCCGGCGTCTACCGCCATATTGTTTCTTAACCTGTCCATGGCAAAGTACCTGCTGGTGCTGCCTTATTTTATGGTCAGCGAGGTGGGCAACAGCGCCTGGCTGGTCATTTTGGCCAAAGGCATTGCGGCGATAGGGCTGTTTTTGGTAATAGCCGCCCTGTATAAGCCCTATGTGGGGCTTGGACTTGGCCAGCTCACCCGCCGGGCGCTCACCGGCCCGGTGGGCAGCGTGCTTAACGTCATTATCGCCGGTTTGATGCTGGTGCGGGGCGGCGTACTGTTCCGCATACTGACCGAGGCCCTGCAAACCCTTGAAACCGACACCGTTACCATTGAATACGTCGGCCTTTTTGTGCTGCTGCCGGTGCTGATTTGCGCCATGAAGGGCTTCAACGCCAACGTCAACGCCAGTATACTGATACTGCCGTTTACGGTGCTTTCGGTGGCGCTAATATCTCTTGTGCTCATACCTCACTATAACATCGACAATCTGATGCCGGTTCTCGGCATGGGCGAGGGCAAAATAATAGAGCAGGCCTTTTTCCGTTTGGGCGGCACTTTCGAGCTGATATATCTGCTGACGCTGTCCAGAAGCATGGCGGACTACGGCACTTTTAAAAAGGGCGGCCTTATAGGCGTGGGGGCCATAGGCTTTTTCTCATTTTTATTCACCCTTATATATTGCCTGTCCATCCCGTACCCGGTGTCGAAAAACTTTTTCTTCCCCCTATATCAACTGACCAGAATGATAAAAGCGGGGTCGTTTTTACAGCGAATGGAACCCACGGTCATTTTTGTGTGGACCGGCGTTATCATCTGCGCCCTGTCCACTCTGGTCATCTCCGCCGCGGAGCTGCTCAAAAACTCCGTCGACATCCGGCAGGGCGGCGGTTTTGTGCCAATTTTGGTAATGATGATTTTCTTTATAGGGGTACTGCCCAGGTCTGAGCTTGACACCTACGGCATATACCGAATAACGGTGAATATCAGCCACTATTTTTATATAGGCGTTATCTTTTTGGTGCTGATATGCGCCCGGCTTAGAAAGGTGGAAAGGGGGCTGACATATGAGACTGCGTAAGGCGCTGGCCGTGGTGCTGCTTGCGGCGGCGCTCGGAGGCTGTGCCAACAGCGCGGAGGTCAACGACAAGGCCTACGTCATAGCTCTCGGCGTTGACAAGGGGTCGAACGGCCTGCTAAAGGTGACGTTCATGTTCGCTTATCCCAGCGGCGGCGGCGAGGAGGCCGGCGGCGAAAAGATAGACGAAAAGGATATTGTCACCGTGGAGGCCCCCAGCATTTACAGCGCAATGCGCCTGCTGGACACCTTTAAAAGCAAGCGCATCGACACTAACCACACTAAGCTGGTGGCGTTTTCGCAAAAGCTGGCCGAAAGCCGGGGAGTGTTTTCTCAACTGACCGACCTGGTGAACACCAGGGGCTTCAGGCCGAGCATTTATGTCTGCGTCACGCAAGAATCGCCGTCCAAGCTGTTTAACAGTATGGAACCAAAGCAAGATGTGTTCATCGAGAAGTTTATTGAGCATCTTTTTTCTAAAATTGCGGACAGCGGAACCAGCCGGGCGTACCTGTACAACAATTATTTCAGCGCCGTGGAGGAGGCCGGCAGCTATATAATTCCCCTTGTGGGCGTTACCGACAAGGAAAACGCCGGCGGCGCGGCCGCCGCCCCATATCAAAAGCCCGACGACTTCACCCTCAATTACACCGCCGACCAGGTGCCGCTCCATGGCGACAGCGTGGCGGCCCTGTGCGGCTACGCTGTTTTTGTGGACAATAAAATGGTGGGCAGTCTGGGAATGATGGAGGGCACCGTGGTCAAGATGCTTGAAAAAAACCGGCAGGTGGGCCAGTTCTGCGTCCTTGTGCCGGGCAAAAACACCTATGCCAATGTGAACCTCCAGCTTACGAACGCCCCGATTATCCGCGTAAAGACCGGCGACGCGCCGGAAATAAGCCTGGATATCAGCATGTGGGGCGAGTTTACAGGCATAGGCGGCGCCTTTAAAAACAGCGGCGACTACGCGGAGTTCGTGGACTACCTGAACGGCGCTTTTTCGGAAAAGATATTGGAGCTTTTGGAAAAGACCCGAACCGAATACGGCGCGGACATTTTCGGTTTTGGCGACAAGGCTAAAATCAACTTCCTCCGCTATCCTGAGTGGGAGGCCTATAATTGGAAAGAAAAGTACAAGAATGCCCGGTTTAGCGTAAAAGTCGAGGTAGATATGAATGATTACGGCGAACTCAGGTTTTCGCAGAAAAATTAGGAAGGGGGCGGCGGCCATAAATCCACTGGAATATGTTACGGTCATAATTTACGCTTTGGTGACGGTCAGGGTCTTCTCTTTCGGAATTTATTGCCTCCGAGGCGGCCGGAGCGCGGCCTTTGCCTTGGTGCTGCTGCTGTTGGCTGCGGAGACGGCGCTGTTTTGGCAGTATGCGCGGCTTAGCCTGGGATAATGGACATTAGCGCGTTTGCCGCTATGCACAGGACTATGCCGGTCGTAAGGGGCACGGCTATGCTCCACAGGGTCCACTTTAGGCTCTTTGTCTCCTTGTGGACCGTGAGCACCGTGGTGGAGCAGGGGAAGTGAAACAGGGTGAACAGTACAAAGCAGACCGCGGTGGTTCGGGTCCAGCCGTTGGCCATAAGCACCGCGCCAAGGTCTGCGAGCCCCGTATAGCCGGTCAGCGCTCCTCCCCGCGTGTAGCCCATCAGCGCAAGGGGCAGCACTATTTCGTTGGCCGGGAAGCCTAATATAAGGCGGTCAGTATGACCCCGTCCATTC
>CANRHW010000098.1 GCA_947630525.1 uncultured Clostridia bacterium
CTTGTTAACACCTTTAATCTTGTTGATATGACGGCTACCTGCTCTTTCTCGGATGTTACCGACAAAAACGCCTGGTATTATATCTATATAGCCAGCGCTGAAAAGGCCGGTATCACTAACGGGCGCGGCGACGGCACCTTTGGTATAGGCGATAACGTTACCCGCGAGGAAATGGCCACCATGGTTTACAGAGTTGCACGCAGCCGCGGCTTGACGATTAGCGCTATAGGCGCCAATGTCAATGCTTTCACAGATATGTATGCCGTTTCTGATTACGCTAAAGAACCCGTTGTAGCTCTTGCGGCTGCCGGAGTCCTCGATATAAGCGATGCTTACGGCAGACTTGGACCGCAGGAAGTGGCCAGCAGAGCTCAGGCCGCGCTTGTGATTTATAACATAAGCAATTTTACGGGTATTAAAAAGTAAAAGAAAGAGGGTTAATAAAGCATGAAAAGAGTAATTAGCTTGATCGTGGCTCTGTCTCTTGTCTTCACGGTCGGCGCCGGCGTGTCGTTCTCGGCAGGCGGACAGACTGGCTATGCGGACGTTGACGGCACGGGCTACGAAACTCCCGTAGGCATACTTGGAGCTTTGGGTATTATGACCGGCTATGCAGACGGCTCTTTCCACCCCTACTCCACGATAACAAGGGCTGAGATGGCTTCCTTGGCTGTGCGTCTCCATGGCCTCAGCGATTATGGCAAGGAAGTTTCTCTTGAAGAAGTACAGTACCTTGACATGGACGGTCATCCCTATGCGGCTGATGTGGCCTATGCCCGCAGCCTTGGCATAATTGACGGTAACGGCGATGGTTACTTCTATCCAGATGATCCCGCTACATATGAACAGGCCGTAAAGATGATAATCGGCGCTCTTGGCTATGATTATTACGCCAATGCGCTCGGCGAATATCCTGCTGGTTATCTGCGTGTCGCTCAGGAGCTCAAGCTCACCTCCGGCATCGGCCTCACCGTAGGTTCCTACATCACCAGAGGCGACGCCGCAAAGATTGCTTATCGCGCTCTGACCGTTGACCTTATGGTCGCGTCAAATTTCAACGATAACGGCGAAATCACCTATGAGATAACCGAGGGTCAAAACGCTCTTAACACATATTTCGATGTGGAAGAAATCCGCGGCGTTGTTGAAGAAACCAGCTATACCTCTCTCAACGGCGACACTACTCTTGACGAGGGCGAAGTTCGTATCGGGGACGAGATTTTTGACGAGGGCGATACGAATATTTCCGATTACATAGGCTACTATGTGACTTTCTACGCTCTGACCACGGAGTATAATTACAGACGTGTGATAATTTCCTATAAGGTAGAATCCAATAAGAGCTCCTACATAAAGCTCAATGCCGAGGATATTGCCGACGTCAGCCTTTCTTCTACCAGATATACCATTGAATATTGGCGCAATGCTACGGACAAGGATCCCAAGAAGGTCTATGTCAGCCTCACTCCAACCGTTATTTATAACGGCGTTGCTCTGACCGATTTCAGCCTTTCTGATTTCGACCCCCTGTACGGCCAGCTTACCCTTGTGGATAACAACCGCGACGGTGAATATGACCTGGTTGATATATTGTCCTATGATGTTATGGTAGTGCAGAGCGCATCCTCCGCAAGCGGCAATGTCAATGCCTACGCCGCTTTCAACACCGGTCTCCGCGCTGTGAAGCTTAAGGAAGACGATGAGGATTACACCGTAAGGCTTATTGATGGCGAGGGCAAGAGAGTTTCTTTCTCAAGCATTACAGTTAACACTGTCCTCAACGTTGCCGTAAGCAAGAATAACGGCAGCACCGTAAGGACCGCTATCGTATCCAACGATAAAGTTAACGGTACAATTGAGTCCGTACTCAGCGACGGTTCATACATGATCAACGGCTCGCGCTATGACGTTGTTAGCTATCTCAAGAACAACGAAGATATGAAGTCCGGCGTAAACGGCGTTTTCTATCTGACATATGACGGCAGAATAGCCGGTTACGACGTTGAACAAAAAACTGCCGGCAAGAACTTTGGTATGATCCTGGGCTTTAAGAAGGGCAAGATGTCCGACGGCGGCAATCAGGTCAAGATGCTCAAAGCCGACGGTACCATCGCCGTTGTTAATCTGGCCGGCACAGTAACCGTCAACGGTACTCCCTACGACGGTGAAGAACTCTTCGCCAGAATGGTTTCTGAAGAGTCTCCTTTGTTCGGTAGACGTCAGCCCGAGTCCGGCCGTCTGCACACCACCGTTCCTGAGCCTCAGTATTCCGGCGTTATCTATAAGCTTGATGGAAACGGCAAGCTTTCTGACATAACCATGTGGACAGAAGATACCGTTATCCGTCCCACCACAGATAAGGGCTATAGCGACAAGGAGATACGCTGCGTAGTTCAGAGAGGTAAAAACTCCGGTGTTACGCCTTCTAACTGGTATTTTAATGCCGGAAACAAAAAGACCCCCGCTTCTACCGGCCCCGAGGACGAGCAGACCGACTCACTTTACTACTCTCCTCAGTATCACTGCTTCCACAGAAGCGATAACAAGATTTATGTGCCTGATAATATGCCGTTGTTCAAATCTCAGAAAACTAAGACCAACAGCGACGCCCAGGCTTACACCGTTATCCAGCCCTCTCAGATAGCCAGCTGGGATGAAGGTAACCTGTATTGGTTTGAAATTTACTTCTACTATCTTGGCGACAGTGACGAACCCTCGTTTGCCGTTTGCTTCGACGGTGTTGACGCCGACGGTCAAACCAACGGTTCCAGCTCCGTAAATACTGCTCCCGATAGAGATTGGTCCTGCATAAACGACAATATTCGTATAGTTGACCGTGTTGTTGAGACCTATGACAACGAGGGCAATATCGGATATTCTCTCCTTTACTGGGAGGGTTCCTCTACCGGCAGAGCCGATTTCCACGAGGATTATCTTGACGCCGTATATCGCGGTGCCGATCCGCTTGATCCCAATGAGCGCATAATGTGGCGCAGGGGCGATATGATCCGTTTTGTAAGGTATCAGAATAAGATCGTATACGTCAACAGCATATTTACAGACAGCTATTGGGGCGGCCCCGGCTCCGGCAGAACGGGTCAGGAGTGGAACGATCCGACCGGCGACGAGCTTTACGGCGAAAAGAATCCTGACCATGTATACAAGTTCCCCTATGGTTTCTCCCGTCTTAACCAGTACGGCGGCGAATACAGACAGTTGTATTACCTTGGCCGCGTATCTTCTATTGACAACCTCAAATATCTGTCCACCATGGATATTCAGTATGATGCCAACACATATCTTGAGGATGAACCAATTGAGGGCAGCTGCTACCGCCTTGAATATGACAACCGCGGTTATATCGTGGGCGTCGAGGACGTAGGCGTTGGCGCTCTGGCTGAAAATCAGCTTGTACTTGTACGTAAGCAGGGCAGCCGTGAAAACTACATCAGCACCAGAATTAGAGAGTCTTACATACTTTATGAGTATGAAGAGATTGCTGAGTCCGATGAGCTTCGCGAGGAATATAAAGACATTTATACCTTCGAGGATGAAGAAGACGCTTATGCTCTCGGCAGTTGGGATGATACGATTCCCGAATAAAACTTAAAATAAGGCCCCGCACAATGTGTGGGGCCTTTTCGTATAGGCCAAAAAATCGGAACAAGCGCCGCAACACTTGTTCCGATTTTTTCTTATTTAAACTTGCGATACCGAGTTTGTGGCGATTTGGTTATGCGCCTTTTATGTCAGTAAGTCATTGCCTAAAAGGGGCCCCGGCGTTTTAATTGACAATAAGAGGCACTGAATAAATCATTCCATTGTATATTGCCGAAAGCGCCGCTCTGCCCGGAGATGTGGCCTTAACGATGCCGTTCTCAATGGTAGCACAGTCGCCCTGAATTATGAATTCGGCGTTAACGCGGTTGCCGTCTTTATCAATAACATAGGCTGGCAGAGCCTCGCCGACTTTCATTTTTGAAAATCTGTCCGCCCGCGCTATACCTATGACCGGAACGGGCGGGGTATAGGCGCTTGCATAGCTTGTTACCGTAACGTTATAGCTTTCATTGGGCTGAGGGATAAAAGTAATTTTATTGAACCCGGATGAGGTCTGATTATTGCCGTGGGTAATGCTTACGAGCAGGGGCGTTCCGTCGTTCGAGCTGGCCTCCACTATAACTGGAATGCCTGAGAATAAATCGACGCTACCGCCGCTTCTTACATTTGCTCCGGCTATGGTATACTGTACCGATGGGGCAACTGCCTGCTGCGGCGTAATCGTGATTTTGGCCTGCCCGGATATCCCCGCGGAAAAGCTGGAATTTAAAATATCAGTGTATTGACTGACAATGACGCCGGACCGGCCGGACGCAAACTGCACAAAGCTGCCGGTGTTCCTTACCCAGCCGTCCGTATTTTGTCCCCAGCCCCAGCGCAGCAAGTCCGCCGACTTGCCGGGTTTGCGGGCCGCAACGAGCTCATCCGTAATGGCGCGTATCGAACTGTCGCTCAATATTGTGGAAAGATATACCCTTGTTCTTTGGGCAAATTCGCTGCGAAATTCGGAATTTTTGAGCAGCCCGGCAATAAAGCTCGCGGCATAGGCCGGATGGCGGGCCTCGGTATCCGGCTCGGTGCCGAAAGCGCTGAGCCGCAGCGTGTCATGCCGGATATTTTCAAAGGCTATGTCAAAATCGTGAATCATGAACCGCCATTTGCCGTCGGCTCCATATGTCTCGGGGTCAATAGCCTCCTCTGTCACGCGCCAGAGCTTGAAGTTGTTGCCCGGCCAGTCGTCGTTGGCGGAGTAAATATAAATTATGAGGAAGTCTATGAGATTGTCTACGTCTACATTTGATTGAAACTCAGCATAAACTGTCGGATCGCTGAAATTTTTGTCAAGCACAAGGCTTTTCACATAATTCCATTGATCTCTATAGTAGCTTTCGCCTAAATGTCCCTTTTTATTGTCGTCCTTGGGGCCGGCGGAGTATTCCATTTTGTCAACATAGGTTTTCCCTGTGTCGGCCAACTCTTCATATTTCGGCGGCAGCGTCCAATCGCGGTCCAAAAACACTACGTCGTCATGGTCAACGCCATAGTGCTCGGCCACGTAGTCGTCGTCATATTGCTCACGGCACTCGTACAGTCCCCAGTATTTGCCGTTCAGGAACAACGCCATGGGCACGCTTGCGGCCGTATCGGGCTTTGTGCTTCCGCCAAGCTTTTGAGCGACAACATCCCGCAGGTCCGTATAATTCCAGTCGGAAACACGGAAAGTCACTTTTGAGTATTCGTTGATTTCCTGACCGTTTTTGTCAAGATTTCCGGGTATAAGAGGGTAATTCAAATATTTGCCCTGGTCCGGGTCGGTGTTTTTGAAATAGACCCGGAGGGATTTTTTCGGATTGGAGCGGGAACCGTGGCCGCTGACCTTGACTTCGGTGGTGCGGTTTATATCGCAGGCGCCGACGGCATTGTAGTGCTGGAAAGTTGCCGGTACCTTGTGTTCATAGTTAAAGTTGGAATAGATGCCATTTGAAGGGTCCCATAGGTCGAATGGGTCCATGGTCAGATTGACCAGCGGCACGCCGCCGAAAAATGTCATTATGTCCTTGCCGACAAAGTAAGTCTGTGAGGCAACCGCGCTTGTTTGGAAATTTACCGCCGAAACAGCGCGTATGACAGTGCCGGACGGCACATTTACGGGAGCCTTCCCCCGGCCTGCCTGAAGAGCCTCGGTATTTTCCGTAATGGCGATAGGCCCGGTGTAGAGTGTTGAGCTTGTGGTGGGTACGGAACCGTCGGTCGTGTAGTAGATCGCTCCCTGACCTTTCAGCTCCAGAAATACCGTCGTGTCATAGACGCCGCCGCCCACACTGAATTCCGGCGGAGGTGGCGCTTCTTCGGCAAACGCCGTCGCAACGAAAAGCAGCATTGACGCCAATAATAATATAACTTTTTTCATATTTATGACCATTCCTTTCCGCTGCGCTGCAAGGCACAAAAATGGATGAAAAAGTTTTGCGCCGTTACACAG
>CANRHW010000099.1 GCA_947630525.1 uncultured Clostridia bacterium
GCGACTTTTTTTACAGCCCCCTTATATCAATAATTCGCACTGCTTATTTCAAAAAAGCTCTGCGGATGGGCGCAGACGGGACACACCTCGGGCGCCTTGGTGCCAACTACGATATGGCCGCAGTTGCGGCATTCCCAAACTTTTACCTCGCTCTTTTCAAAAACCTGCGCGGTTTCAAGATTTTTGAGCAGGGCCCTGTAGCGCTCCTCGTGGTGCTTTTCAATGGCGGCCACCATGCGGAATTTGGCGGCCAGCTCCGGGAAGCCCTCTGCGTCGGCGGTGTCGGCAAAGCCGGCGTACATATCGGTCCACTCGTAATTTTCACCGTCGGCGGCGTCGGCCAGATTTTCGGCGGTGCTGCCTATACCTTTGAGCTCCTTAAGCCAGAGCTTGGCGTGCTCCTTTTCGTTGTCGGCTGTTTTAAGGAACAGCGCCGACATCTGCTCGTAGCCCTCCTTTTTGGCCACGGAGGCAAAATAAGTGTACTTGTTGCGGGCCTGCGACTCCCCCGCAAAGGCGGCGAGCAGGTTCTTTTCGGTCTGGGTGCCGGAGTATTTTGTTTCTTTCACTTTTACATTTCCCCTTTCAAAAAATCATTTATTGACTTGAATTAATTATATAATAAAAACCATATCTTGTCAATATGATTTTTAAAAAGTACTTGCCTTTTTATACCTGCTGTGATAAAATGATAAAAGGAGGAATGTGTCTTTTAAGCAGACTTCTTTGACGGACGAAAACGTTGATTTTCGGGAGGAAAAAATATGCGAAAAAAGTTGATATCACTGCTGGTTTCCGCCGCTATGCTGGCGGGTCTGAGCGTGTCCGTGGGCCCGGTTTCGCCGGCGATGGCCATAGGCGACGGCCCCTATTTCACTCATTTGGAGTGGACGGGCACGGACTATGTTGACCGCAGCGGCAAAACCGTTGACGGTGAAGACGTATTCGGCATAAACCGTGAGGAGCCCGCTCCAACGCTCATACCGTATCAGAGCGTTGAAGCCGCCGTGGCCGCCGTACGGGACTACAACGCCCGCGAGGGTTCGGCCTATATGCAAATGCTCACCGGCGAGGGCCGGGATTGGGACCTGACCGTGGTGAAAAATCAGGACGAGGCGCTGCGGTTTTTGGACGCGGGCTTTATGAACGCGGACTATCAGCCGCGGCCCGAGGACGGTTGGAAAACCGTTCGGCTGCCTGACAGTTGGACGGCCCAGGGCTTCGATTATCCGATATACACAAACACTCAGATGCCTTGGCAGGGAGAGCGCAAGGACGCCCCGGAGGCTCCCGTGGACTATAACCCGGTGGGCCTGTACCGCACCGCCTTTGAGCTGACGCCGGAAATGACCGCCGCCGGTAGGAGAATATACATCCAGTTTGACGGGGTCGAGTCCGCCTATTATGTTTATTTGAACGGCCGCGAAGTCGGCTACAGTGAGGACAGCTTTAGCCCCCACCGCTTTGACGTTACCGACTATCTTGTGCCCGGCGGCAATATGCTGGCGGTGAAGGTCCACAAGTTTTGCGACGGCACCTGGTTCGAGGATCAGGATATGATATATGACGGCGGAATTTTCAGAGATGTTTTCATTGTGAGCCGGCCGTCGGTGAACATCGGCGATTACACCGTACGCACCCAACTGGACGACAGCTTTCAAAGCGCGGTTGTCGACCTTTCCGTTGACGTGCGCAATCTTTCGAGCTACGGTCGTTCGGGCTGGAAGCTCAGCGCGGCGGTCATGGATGAGAACGGAACGAATGTATTTTACGGCGGCGAGACGGATTTGGGCCAGCTGAACACCGGCGTCAGTCAATATAATCTGAGCGTACCGGCGGCTTATCCCGCGCTGTGGTCCGCCGAGGAGCCCAACATATATGCCCTTGTGCTGACGCTGACCGACGAAAGCGGCAGCCCGGCGGAAATACTTTCCGCGCAGTTGGGGTTCAGGGAGATAGGCTTCACCTCAACTCAGGTGGACGAAAATTACAAGGTCATCACCAAGCAGTGGCAGCCTGTTACCATAAACGGCAAGCGCCTCATATTCAGGGGCGTTGACCGGCACGACACCGACCCCTTCCATGGCAGGGCCGTGCCCCAGGCTACCATGCTCGAAGACGTGCGCCTAATGAAAGAAAACAATATCAACGCCATACGCACTTCTCATTACAGCAACGACTCTTATTTATACTGGCTGTGCAACAAGTACGGCCTGTACATGATGGCCGAAACCAACCTTGAATGTCACGCCCTGATGAGCAGCAACAGGCGGAAATCCCTGTTCTATGAGCTTGTCATGGACCGCACCAAAACCGCTTATGAAAGGCTCAAAAACGAGCCGGCAATCGTGGCCTGGTCCATCGGCAACGAGATGGTATATACCAGCGACCCAGACAACGCCAACGGTATGTTTAAGGACATGATTTGGTTCTTTAAGAATAACGACCCCACCCGCCCCGTGCACAGCGAGGGCATGGGCGATTCGCTGGGCGTGGACATGGCCAGCAATATGTATCCCGGCTCCGACAGCCTGTGGGGGCGGGCCGGCGAGGGTAAAATCCCCTATGTAATGTGCGAATATGACCACGCTATGGGCAATTCCGTGGGCGCTCTCAAAGAATATTGGGACCCCATCCGCAGCGCCGACAATATGCTGGGCGGCTTTATCTGGGATTGGGTGGATCAGTCCCGGGCCGTAAGCCTTGAAACCGTGGATCGAACCCTTGCGCTGACCGACTCTCTGGGCGGCGGCGGTACGGGGTACGGCGCTCCCGCCGGGCTGGCCGACGGTGCTTTCGACGGTTATACGGTTATGGACGACGACCCCAAATACAACGCCGCCCTTTCCGGCACGGGCAAGTCTTTCACCTTTGAGGCGACGGTCAAACCCGCGTCCCTCAAAGGCAACAATGTGCTGCTGGCAAAGGGCGACCGGCAGACCGCCTTAAAAACCACCAACAGCGGCGACAAGCTCCAATTCTTCATTTACAACGACGGCTGGCACGCGGCGGAGTGCAAGCTCCCCGCCGACTGGGTGGGAAATTGGCACCGGGCTACGGGCGTTTACAATAAGGGCGAGCTTTATATCTATATTGACGGGCGGCTTATGGCTCAGGACTCCACTGGCGACAGCATAAACGCCGGCAGTTGGCCCGTGGGCGTGGGCTTTGACGCGGACGCCGGCAGGACCTTTGACGGAAAAATATCCTCGGCCCGCATTTGGGCGAGGGCTCTTTCCGCCGACGAGGTCAGAACCGGCCAAAGCGCCCCCGACGCCTCGTCTCTGTTATGGCTGGACTACGCCAACGTCGCCGGCACGTGGGAGGGCGCTTGGGATTACTACTCCCTCGAAAACGCCCACAAAAATCTCTACGCCGAGGAGAGCAAGGGCAAGTACTTCGGCTATGGCGGCGACTGGGGCGACAATCCCAACGACGGCAGCTTTTGTCAGAACGGACTTGTCAGTCCCGACCGCACGCCGCAGCCCGAGCTTCAAGAGGTAAAGTATCAATATCAAAGCTTCTGGTTTGAAAAGGCCGGCGGCAAAAAAATATCTGTGTATAACGAGAATACCGTCAAAAACCTCAGTGACTACGATTTGAGCTGGCAGCTCATAAGGAACGGCCTTTCGATAGGCGGCGGCAGCCTTGCCGCCGACGTGCCGCCGCAGAACTCGGGTGAAATCGAGGTGCCCTACGAGCTCCCGGCGGCTCTCAGGCCCGGCGACGAGTTTTATCTTGACCTTTCGGTTAAAACCAGAGAGGACGACGGGCTGCTTCCGGCGGGGACCGAGGTCGCATACGCCCAGCTTGAACTGGCCGCCGCCGTGCCCGGCGGCGGGGCGCCAACTGTGAGCGCGGCGCCGGTGACAATAAACGAAACGGACGGGGCCTACAATGTCAGCGGCGGCAATTTCAGCTTCAGCATAGGCAAGGCCGACGGCATCATAAGGGATTATGTTTATAACGGACAGACCCTCGTATCCCGTGGGCCGGCGCCGAACTTCCGGCGGGGCTATGTGGAAAACGACAACAACTCCGCCCGCAGCGGCCTGTTTGACAAAAATTGGCGCGACGTGGGCGACGAGATAAAGGCCGAAAGCATTGCCGTAAACGGAAACGTAATTACCGTTGACCTTACTTTCCCCAAGGCCGAGGGCGCAAGAGAAACCGTCACTTACACCGTCTCCGGCGACGGAAGACTGACGGTGAGCTTCGCCATGGACGGCACCGGCTCGGACTTGGGCAATTACCTGAGAATAGGCTCAATAATGACCCTGCCGGCGGGCTTTGAGGACGTGAGCTGGTACGGGAACGGCCCTCTTGAAACCTATAATGACCGCAAGACCGGCGCAAGGCAGGGCATTTGGCACAGTACCGTCAGCGACTTCTTCTTCCCGTTTATGAAGGCTGATGACTGCGGCAATCTTACCGATGTAAAGTGGCTTAGCGTCAGGGCTCCGTTTGGGTCAAGCGGCCTGCTCATTGCCGCCAGCGAGCCTGTCGAAGCCAGCGCCCTGCACTTTACCCCCGAGGACCTTCACGGCGCGGATCACGTTTACAAGCTGCGCCCCAGGGACGAAACGATTTTAAGCGTGGATTACGGTTCCATGGGTACGGGCAGCGCCACCTGCGGTCAGGGAACTCTGCCCCAGTACCGACTGCCCAATGATAAGGTATATGAGTGGGAGTACACCATTATCCCGGTGGCGAATTCCGCCGCCGATGAGGAGCTTACGGCTGCGGCGGCGCCTTACCGCAAGGCGGCGCCCGCGGTTGCCGACAGGAGCAAAAACGGCCTTGTGATACCCGTGCCCGACACGGCTGAGCTTGTGACAGGCGAGGGGGAGACCCGCATGACCGGGCATATGTCCGCCGACCTGCCCGATTACCTGTTTGAGGGCAAGCGCTCGTTTACGGTGGAAGCGGTGGTAACTCCTACCGGCGATCCGGAGTTCAATATGTTCCTTGGCAAAGGCGACAACGCATTTGCCCTCCGCACCCGCGTTGGCAGCCTGGATTTCCACATCCACGCCGGCGGCTCATGGCGGAGCGTGGTCTATTATATGCCGGACGATTTCAAGGCCGGCTGGATCGGCCGCAAGCACCAGGTGGCCGGCATTTACGATGCGGAGAAAAACACCGTGGCGGTCTATGCCGACGGCGTTCTTCTGCAAGAGGCCAAAACCGGCGCCGACGAGGGCGTTACCCCCTCGGATTATGAATTCACCATAGGGGCCTGCCCCAGTACGGGGAGGGGTTCCGAGGCGGAATTTTCGGCGGTACGGGTGTACAACCGGGCGTTGACCGCCGCCGAGCTTGCCTCTCAGGTGACGGCGGCTCCGATGCTGCCGCCGGAAAACGAGGCCGTGGAGCTGTGGCTGGATTTCACCGACCCATATGTCAAGACCAGCCTTTATGTGGAAAACGGAGTGGCCCGCGCCAGCTTTGTGCCCGTGCAGTCGGGGCTTATGGCCATTGCGGCCCAGTACACGGCCGATGGCCGCCTCTGCGGCCTTGCGTCAAAGAGGGACGTTTACGGCCCGGCAGTGGACGTAGAGCTCGTTCTTGACGAGGTTCCCGGCAAGGTAAAGGCAATGCTTTGGGACAGCGGCCTGCGCCCGGCGGCGCCCGTCACAGAGCTGGCCCTGCCGCAGAATTGAAAATAACGGGGCGTCCTTTTGAAGAATTAATTTTGATGGAACAGGGGCCGGCAAAAAATCGTGCAGAACGGACGAAAATCAGCTCGCGCAGGCGAAGCCGAGCAAGCACTCCCGACGGCGTACACAAGTACGCCGAGTGGTGATTTTCGTTCGTAGTTCAAGGGCATAAAATAAAAAGAAAAACCGTCTTTTTGAACCGACCCCCAAAAGTTAGACCAAAAATCTAACGATTGGGAGGTCGGTTTTTTCATGGCAAAATATAGTTA
>CANRHW010000100.1 GCA_947630525.1 uncultured Clostridia bacterium
AACTGTCAAGAAAAATCTGACAATAAATGGCTACGCTGTAATAATGCTCCATTTTCATTAAAAAAATTTTCCTAAAATAATTTTTATGTATTGCAAAACCTGAAACATTATGATATACTGGTGTGGCAAAGGTATACATTGACGGCATATTTTATATGCCGGAGTTTAAAGCAGCAAGGAGAGATGGACATGAAGAAGAGGTTGTTTTCCGTTCTTTTGGCTCTGACCATGGTCTTGGCCATTATCCCCTCAGGCGTTATGGCGAATGGGGTAGAACCTATGGCCGTAACAAGGAATGTTACTTTAAAGAGCATAGAATACAGGATGCTTGAATCACCCGGCAGTCCCGCCAAGAAAGCGAATTTAGCCTGGGTCAATTTCTGGAGCCTAGGCTCGTTTGCGAACGTTCCGATGAATGACCCGGGCGTAATTGAGGTAACCGACCCGGATGGGGTAAAAACCTATCCCGAGAGGCTTGAAACCAGCACGGCATATTACGCATGGGAAATGCCGGACGCCAAGCCCGGCAAGTACACCGTCAAGTGGTTCCCCGACGGTAAGCCCGAGGGCGCAAAGGCGTCCAGCCAGCTTGAATTTCAACTGACTGAGATAAAGCTGATGGTCGATGAAAAAGACGGTCACTTTTCCATACCTTTGCCCGAACGGCTCCTCGCCAAGGCCGGCGACTATCTCAGCTCAATGGGCATCCCGAAGATTGTTACTACCGATGTCAATGTCGGCCTCCGCGGCTGGCAAAATGAAAAGGGCGAAACCGTGAGCAAAATCCCGGAGCCCGCCGCCGACGGCGCTATCCCTACGTTGACGGCCGTTGTAGGCTCGATCACCAGGTACGATTATGAATTTCAATATGTCGGCGGCAGCCACGACGGCGAGAATATATTTACCCGCGACGAAGTTACCGGCAACGTGAACGGCAGCGTCACGGTTGACCTTGGCGTCCTTGCCGTGGGTTATACGAGCGACGCTCGCACGCCGGTACAAATAAAGGCTATCAACACCGGCAATCAGCCTTTGGACATTGGCGGCAATTTCAAAAGCGCCGCCGGTTATCTTGAACTGGATAGCAGAGCTATACCCGTAGGCGAATCCGTAAAAGGACGTTTTTGGCCCAACACCGGGCTGGGCGCCGGCGAGTATAATGGCACCCTCCAGATTTACAATAATACCGCCCGTGTAATACGCAGTATTAACCTTAAATTTACTGTTACCGAAAGAGAAATTACCATAAAGCCCCAAAGCATTACCAAGGAGTACGGCGAGACAAAAACCTCGGCGGATGTAAAATATGATGTAGTTACTCCCGATGTGGACGACGAACTTCTCGGCGTAGGCCTGACCTTTACCAGCGCGGGCTTTGACTCTGGCGCAAAGGTTGGCAGCTATCCTTACTCTGTCAACAGCATCATAAACGGCTGCCGCGTTGTCCTTGACAACAGTGAAAAACCTGCCGTAATAGTCACAAAAACAACGCCCGTTGTGGAATCCGAGTCCGCTTTGGGCATACACAAGGGTGAAAAGCTTTCACAATCCATACTTTCCGCAAAGTTTATCAACAAGCATACAAATGCGCACGTCACCGGCACGCTTAAATGGGTCGATGGCGACAAAGTAATGGATGAAGAGAAAACTTATATAGAGAAATACATATTTACTCCGAATGATAAAGCGAATTACGAACCCGTGACCGAAGAGGTGACCGTCACGGTTTCGGCGCCGGCACAAATCCCCACCGAGATTAATGCCGAACCCGGACAGAACCTTGAACCCGTATATGACGGCAAGCCTCATTCGGTGCGCTTTACGTCTAATCGTGACGATAAAAATATTGTCGTCAGATACCGTCCTCATGGCTCTACCGAGGATTGGTCTACCGAGCCTCCCGTGGACGCCGGTTCATATGACGTAATCGCTTATATGGAGAACGACGACACTTATGCCGAGGGCACAGGCGTCGCCAACCTGACCATACGTCAGCGTGAGGTTACCCAATTCCTTTGGAGCCCCACTCCTGTATCTTCAAAAGCGTATAACGGCAATACAAGAGCCAATGTTACCATTTCGCCGGTAGAGCTGTATTACCGCTGCTATAGGACGGTTAACGGGGAGAGCGTGCCGGACGACGTCAGGATAAACAGGAACAATGTGACCGCTGAATTCCGTCATCCCGATGCTGGCAATCAGGAACTTGAAATCACGCTTCATGCTGAAAACGCCCTTGTGGGCGCCCAGGCGGCAAACTACGTCATTCCCACAGACGTGGTGCATCACGCGACCGCCACGATAAACCCCTTGCCCATCAAGATTAAAGTTCAGGACAAGGAAAAGGAATACGGCCAGCTTGTAGAATTTGACAATACGAATTTTGAAATCGTTGAGGGTCATCTTGTAGAGGGCGAGACCAACGAAGACGTGAAGATGATACTCTCCAGCGCCGGCGCCGGCGTCGATGCCGAGGTGGGCGAGTACGATATAAAGGGCGACACCGCGCCCACCAGTAACTATGTGCGCAATGCCTTCCAGGGTGAAGTGGGCAAGCTCATAGTTAAACCGGCTACGCCCGGCCTTGTAAGGGATAATGTGGCCGTTACGGACGGATTGGAAGGCAACGACCTTTCTTCGGTTACGCTTAGCGCTACCTTTGAAAATCCCCACACAGGACGAGAGATTATGGGCGACCTCCACTGGAAAGACCCGACCGCGAAGATAGCCTCCGGCGCAAATGAATATGATTGGGAATTTATTCCCGAAGATAATAAAAATTATACCAGCCGTGAAGGTAAAGTTACCGTAAAGGGCGTTGAGAAGGAACCGGCTTCCATAACTGTAAACTTACCCAAAAACCGTGTCTATGACGGCACTAAAAAGGAAGTTACCGCCGAAACCAACGCCGTCGGCGCACCTATCACAATTCGGTACCAGAAGACCGACGCCGCTCCTCACGACCAGCCGCAGGAAAGTCCGTCCTACGAGGGCGAACCATCGTCCCCCGCGCTGGCGGACGCTTGGACTGACGAAGCTCCCGTAGACGCCGGCAATTATCTTGTTGAAATATCTGTCGGCGGAACTGAACAATATGCAGCCAGCTCAATGACAACGGTGCTTAATATTGAACCTGCCGAACTTAAGATTGACGTGCCCGTGACCGCGTCCGGCGTTGAGACCGGTCAGACCCTTGATAACTCCAAGCTTCAGGGTACTTTCCTCGGAGTTGACAATCAACCTGTTGACGGCACGCTCGACTGGCTGAATTATGGCGAAAGACCGGCAAGCCAGGTCATTGCCCAACCCGATGTTGATTATGCATGGGGCTTCCTGCCCGACAGCGCCAACTATCGTACTATTACCGGCACCGCCAGGGTGAGCGTTACGCTTACCCGTTCGCCGCAGGGTACGGTTGTATATAATCTGCCCGGCGACAATGGCAATTACGCCTATATTCACGTTGACGGTGAAAACCTTAAGCCCAACGATGTGGTGACTTTCTACAAATACAGCACCAATGCCCAGGGCGGCGTGACCGGTTCTACTCCCGACGACCCTGTTTGCCGTGAGGTACACATAACCGACTTGATGCTCAACAGCGACGTTATGGTTCCTCTTGACCCCGACGCTCTTTCCGCCACGGCAGGGGAGATTTATGTACAAATTGAGGGTTCGTCAAAGTATGAAACGGTAAAATATAAAAACGAGGTCGGTTTCACCATTGAGTCCGTTGATATTGCTGTTAAGCCTAACGGAACATATGACGTAAAGGTCATCAAGTCCGACGAGGATTATGAGATATCTTCCACAAAGTGGGATGTTGACGAAGACACTATCGCCAGCGTTTCCGGAGCGGGTGAAAGCGTCAAAGTTACGGGCATAGACTCCGGCAGGGCGACCCTTACGGTTGAAGTGGTATTTAAAAATCCCGATTCAAAGATTGAGGGAAGTCCGGTCACCGTCAGCCGTACCGCGAATATCACCGTCAGCGAAAGGGCCCAATCTTCGGTGACCATATCCCTGCCCGAGCAGACCTACGACGGAAAGGCCAAGACGGTAACTGTCGAGGCTAACCGCGAGGGTGAAATAACCGTTGAGTATGCTCCCGAAGGCACTGACAACTGGACAACGAACGCTCCAAAGGACGCGGGCACATATAAGGTCAGAGCTACTATAGCCCAAACCGACGAGTATCTCGGCCATACCGCCGAAGCCGTGCTGACTATTGCTCCCCTTAAAGCCGAGCTTGACCTAAGCAAATTGTCCGTCAAGGAAAAGACCTATGACGGTACGACAGACGCTGCGGTCGACGGCACGGCGGCCATAACCAACATTGTAAGCGGCGACGATGTTTATGTGGACGGAAATAAAATCACCGCGGTGTTTACCGACGCAAACGCCGGAATTGGCAAGTCCGCCACTATCACTGTACCGGCTTATTCACTGGCCGGCGATGCCGCGGGCAACTATGTTCTTGACGAGCCCCAGACTTATATGGTCAAGGCCGATATCGACCCCATGCCCGTTAAGATAACGCCGGTCGGCATTACAAAGTTCTATGGCGAAACAAAGTCCTCCAATGACGTGAATTTTTCCGCCGACGCTGATGTTGCGGCCAATGAACTCGGCATAACCTTTGGCAGCGTTGGCTTTGCGCCCGGTGCGGACTCAAACGCCACGCCCTATCCCTATACTATCGAAGCTGCCGTTAACGGCAACTATGACGTCAGCATAGCCGAAGAGGCCGCCACGGTTGGCGTTACCGTAAATAAGACCGCTCCCCGCAGAGAGGATGTGGAGGCTTCCGGCATACATACGGGCGACGCTCTGTCCAAGTCCAATATTACCGGCCAGTACGATAACCCGTATACCGACGCTATAGTTGACGGCGAGTTTACATGGACAAATCCCACCGCAACATATAGTGAAGCCAATGCATATCAGGCGGAGTATCAGTTCACACCGAAAGATACAACAAACTATTCCTCCGTTACCGATAAGGTCAGGATAATTGTTTCGGATAAAATACCTACCGATATTCTGCCCTCCGGCGACCTTCATCCCACGTATGACGGAACCCCCAAGGCCGTAACCTTTACTCAGAGCCGCGAGGGTGAGCTCCGCGTTACCTATGCGCCCGAGGGCAGCGAAGAAAGAGTAGAGGAACCGCCCGTAGATGCCGGAACCTACAGCGTACGCGCTTATCTTGAAGCGACTGACGAGTACGCTCCCGGCATTGCGGAAGCCACTCTAACCATTCTTCCCTTGGCTGTTGTTCCGGATTTCACCGGCCTGAATGTGGGAACGAAGGTTTATGACGGTACGGCGGACGCCGCGTTCACAGGCGGCGTAACCGTTGGCAATCTTGTTGACGGCGACGAAGTATCAATACCCGAAAGCTCCGTTACGGCCGTGTTTGAGAACGCCCAGGCCGGAGAGAAAAACGTGACCGTGACCGTTGCGGCCGACAGCCTTACGGGCGCGGACGCTGGGAACTACACTCTTGCGGCTTGCACGCATCATACCACTGCAAGTATTGAAAAGAGAATTATCGACATTGTGGCCTCCGCCGAAAAGGAGTTCGGCCAAGCGATAACTCTTGCAAATGACAATTTCGAGGTCGATTCGTTAACGCCTCTTGTCAGCGGCGAGACAAAGGCCGACCTTTATGCGGAGCTGACCAGCGACGGAACCAAGGCCGACGCCGCGGCCGGCACATATTCCATAACCGGCGCCTCTCTTGTTACCTCCAACTACGAGATTGGCACCGTTACCGGCAATGTCACCGTAGCGAAGGCCACTCCCGCTATAATCAGCGTCAGCGCCGGCAACGGTCTCACAGGCAATAAGCTCAGCACCGTTACCAGCCTCAACGGCACATTTGAAAATCCCCACAGCCATA
>CANRHW010000101.1 GCA_947630525.1 uncultured Clostridia bacterium
CATTGACGGTGAGCATGAAAACGAGGGTGCCCAATATGGTCACTATGCCGGTAAAAAGCTGCGTAAATCCCATTAGCAGACCGTCGGCAAACTGGTCCACGTCGGCAATGACGCGGCTGACGATCTCACCGGTCGGGTGAGCGTCAATATAACTGAGGGGCAGTTTTTCGATTTTATCAAAGGCGTCCCGACGTATATCTCTGACCACGTTATATGTAAGGCGGTTATTGCACACGTTCATCAACCACTGCAAAACGGCGGTCGCTCCCACAATGACGACGATTTTTAGCAGAATTGCGCCCATGGCGGCAAAGTCCACGCGGCCCTTCCCCACCGCCAGGTCCACAGCGTCGCCCACAAGCATGGGCACGTATAGCGTCAAGGCCACGGACGCCGCCGAGAATATCATCGACAAAACAAGGAAAAACTTATATATACCTATATATTTTAGCACCTTTTTCAGAGTTTCGGCGTTCTTTTTCACCGCTCAGGCCTCCTTTCTAAACTGAGACTGCCAAATCTCGCGGTAGGCCTCGCAATTTTCAAGCAGGTCGGCGTGAGCGCCCATTCCGACGGCCGCGCCGTCGTCAAGCACAATTATAAGGTCGGCATATTGAATAGCCGAGGCCCGCTGTGAAACAATAAACACGGTGGCGCCGCCGCAGCCCTCGCGTATGGCCCTGCGGAGCCGGGCGTCGGTGGCGTAATCAAGGGCCGACGAGCTGTCGTCGAATATGAGGATTTTGGGCCTTTTAATGAGCGCTCGAGCAATAGTGAGCCGCTGGCGCTGCCCGCCGGAGAAATTGCCGCCGCCTTGCTCTACGGGGCTGTCGAGGCCATTTTCTTTAGCGGCTATCACGTCCGCGGCCTGGGCCATTTCAAGAGCCGCCCACAGTTCGTCCTCGGAGGCGGCGGGCTTGCCCCAGAGGAGGTTGCTCCTGACGGTGCCCTTGAACAGCGCCGCTTTTTGGGGAACCACGCCTATTTTATCCCTGAGCGCCGCAACGGTATAATCCCTCACGTCCACGCCGTCAACAAGCACCTGCCCGGCCGAAGCGTCGTAAAAGCGCGGTATCAAGTTCACCAGCGACGTTTTGCCGCTGCCGGTGCCGCCAATGACGCCAACCGTCATACCGGGCTTTACCTTAAAACTGATATTAGAAATAGAGTCTGCGCCGGCGTTTTTGTAGCGCAGGGACACGCCGCGAAATTCCACGGCGTACTCGCTTGTACCTTCCGAAGCCGCGCTCCCGTCGGCCATCGACGAGCTCACCTCGAATATCTCCTGCACCCGGTTGCCGCAGGCAATAGCCTTGGTGACGGATATAATAAGGTTGGCCAGCTTGACCAGCTCGACCAAAATCTGCGACATATAGTTAACGAGGGCCACAAGCTCGCCCTGGGAAATCGCCCCGCTGTTTACCCGCAGGGCCCCGCGGCGGATAAGGGCCACCGTGGCCAGATTGATTATCACGTAGGTGACCGGGTTCATCAGGCCTGAAATGCGGCCCACAAATTTTTGCAGCCCGGTGAGGCTCTCATTTTTTTCGCTAAATCCGGCTATTTCGTCCGTCTCTCTGTTGAAAGCGCGGATCACCCTTGCGCCGGTGAGATTTTCACGAGTCGAAAGAAGCACCCTGTCGAGAGCCGCCTGAACCTTTTTGTACAAGGGTATGCTTACCAGCATTATGCCGAACACTACCACTGAAAGCGCCGGTATCGTGACCACAAAAGTCACCGCCGACGGCGCGTCAACGGTAAATGCCATTATCATGGCTCCGAACACCACTACGGGCGAGCGCAGGAACAGCCGAAGCACAAGGTTAACGCCGTTTTGCACCTGGTTCACGTCGCTGGTCATGGAGGTGATAAGGCGGCTGGTTCCAAGGCCGTCCAGCTCGGTATAGGACAAGCTCTGGATATGGGCGAAAAGCTCATGCCTGAGCTTGGCGGTAAAACCCGTGGCGGCCCTTGCGGCAAAAAATTGGGCCGTTATTGAGCAGACGAGGCCGATAAGTCCCAGCGCCGCCATGAGCAGGCACATGCGGACGATATAGCCCGTGTCGCCATTCGCTATGCCTACGTCGATTATTGCCGCCATTACCAGGGGGACAAGCAGCTCAAAAAAGGCCTCCAGCATTTTGAACAGCGGGGCCAGCACGGTTTCCATTTTGTAGGCTTTAAGGTATTTAAGCAGTTTAAACACGGTTTTCCTCCATGTATTTATCCAAAATTTCTATTGCACAGCGAATATACGCGCCGCACGGGCGTTTTTTGTAATAGTCCGCCGTCCTTTCTTCGGGGACGTAAGTTCCCTCCGGCGCCTTTAGGCCCAGAAGCTCCCGACAGACGATAGAACCATTTATTTCCCTGAATTTTGAGGCAAGTTCCTGAATAAGCTTATAATGTGCGCTCTTTTCATCTCTGTCCTTCCACACTTTCCCGGTGCCGTAAATCAGGCCCGCGGCCATGAACATTCCGCTGACCGCGCCGCACACCTCCCGCATACGGCCCATGCCGCCGCCAAACGGCCCGGCAATTTTCAGCGCTACGGCCTCGTCAAGGCCGAGTTCGTCACAGTATGCACACAATACCGACTGAGCACAGCTCATTCCGCTTTTGAAAAGACTTTCGCCATATTCGGCCCTATTCATTTAAAATCCCCCTTAAAACATAAGCAATGACCCGCCGACGGAGCTGAACACAACGTATGCCAGCGTAAGGAAAGCCGCAACGGCAATATTCAGCGCCACGCCGACCCATACAAAGCTCACTGCCCGGCGTGAAAACCGCTGGGCCAGGTCCCAAAGTCCCTGCTGCGCGGCCAATTCACATTCCCGCGCGAAAACGATAGCCGGTATGCCGAGCATCCAGTTGAAAAACAAAACTGTGGTCACAACAGCCAACGCCATATGACTGCTCACCTTTGGCGGAGCAGGCAGAACGGCGGGCTGCTCAAAGGCCGCCGTCCCGTCCGGGGCGGGAGCTTCCTCCGCCGCGGCAGTTTCGGCCTCCGCATCAGGTACTTTATCCGATTCCGGCGTTTCGCCGGCGGCCATTACCTCTTCGATTTTCCCTTCGCCGGTCTCAAAGGAGCAGCCGCAGCCGTCGCAAAATGCCGTACCATCAGGGTTTTCTTTCCCGCACAGCTTACATATCATACTTGTTCATCCTTTCGTAAAGGGTATTATTATTTTATTCCACAAAAAAATTCAAAATCCTTTATTTTTTTATATTTAAATAATGATGTAAAAAATTTAAAAAATTTGTGCAAAATCTCTCAAAAACATTTGACTATTTAAGAAAAATTTGTTAAAATAGAATTAATATATTACATACTGCAAAAGGAGACCGACTATGGAGAAGCAAAGTGAAAAAAATACCGCCCCGAAAAATCCCTATATGGATAGTTTTTCGATTTTTTTATACAATGAGGGTAAAAACTATAATTGCTACGAGTGCCTCGGCGCACACCCCAGCGATCTGTTTGGCATACCCGGCTACAGCTTTGCCGTTTGGGCGCCCAACGCCGCCGCAGTCAGCGTCGTGGGTGACTTCAACGATTGGGACCCATCCGCGGCCAGTATGTTTCCCCAGGGAGATACCGGCATTTGGCACGCGTTCATAAAAGACGTGCGGGAGGGCATGAACTACAAATACTACATTAAGGCAAAAAACGGCGAGCTCATATATAAGGCCGACCCGGTAGGCTTCCGCTGCCAGCTGCGGCCCGAGACCGCCAGCGTCACCTATGACCTTAGCGGTTTTGAGTGGAGCGACGCAAAGTGGCTGGAGACCCGCGTCACCACCGCCCCTTATGACAAGCCCATGCTGATTTACGAAATGCACGCCGGCAGTTGGAGGCAGCACGAGGACGGGAGCTTTTACAACTTTCGGGAGCTGGCGGACGAGCTTGCGCCTTATCTGACAGAAATGGGCTAGACCCATGTGGAGCTGATGCCCATATCGGAATATCCCTTTGACGGAAGCTGGGGCTACCAGGTGACGGGATATTTCGCGGTGACCGCCAGATACGGCGAACCCAAGGACTTCATGTACTTTGTGAACAGGCTCCACGCGGAGGGTATAGCCGTTATCCTTGACTGGGTGCCCGCCCACTTCCCAAAGGATGCTCACGGTTTAAGATTGTTTGACGGTACGCCGGTCTATGAATATGCTGACCCCCGCCTTGGCGAACACAAGGAGTGGGGCACGCTGGTGTTTGACTACGGCAAAACTCAAGTGGTGTCGTTCCTCATTTCCAGCGCCATGTTCTGGCTTGACAAATACCATGTGGACGGTCTAAGGGTGGATGCGGTCAGCAGCATGCTCTACCTTGATTATTCCCGTACGGAATGGGTCCGCAACAAATATGGCAAGAATGAAAACCTCGAAGCCATCGAGTTTTTGAAAAACCTCAACAAAGCCGTATTTATGAAATTCCCCAACACCCTTATGATAGCAGAGGAATCCACGGCCTGGCCGCTGGTCACCAAACCCGCTCACGAGGGGGGGCTTGGCTTCAACTACAAGTGGAACATGGGCTGGATGAACGACATGCTCCGTTACATGAGCATGGACCCTTTCTTCCGCAAGGGCAACCACTCAATTCTGACCTTTTCCATGATGTACGCTTTCAGCGAAAACTTTATTCTGCCGTTTTCCCATGATGAGGTCGTGCATGGCAAGGCCAGTATCATTGGCAAAATGTCCGGCCTTGAGGGGCAAAAGTTCGACTCGCTGCGGGCGCTTATGATGTACAAAATGGCTCATCCCGGCAAAAAGCTGGACTTTATGGGCAGCGAGCTGGCGCAAGTCATAGAGTGGCGCTATTACGAGGGCCTGGAATGGCATTTGCTCGATCTGCCACGGCACAGTCAATACCACGAGTTTATAAAGCAGCTCAACCATTTTTACACCAGCCACAAGGCCTTTTATGAAATTGAAAACAGCTGGGACGGCTTCCAATGGATAAACGCCAACGACGCCGACCGCAGCGTAATCTCGTTTATTCGCAGGGGCAGGAAAAAGGGCGATGAAATAATCGTTATCTGCAATTTTACCCCCGTTGAATATAAAAAATACCGTGTGGGCGTTCCTCAGCGGGGCGACTACCGGGAGTGCTTCTCCTCCGACGCGGCCCGGTTTGGCGGCGGCGGCCGGAGCGTGGGCACGGTGCGTTCGTATAAGAAGCCTATCGACGGAATGCCGTATTCCATCGACATCGATCTTCCGCCCATGAGCGCGATATACCTTAAGCGGTACAGTATACAGTCAAAAAAGGCAAGATAAATTTTTAGAAAGGATGATATATATGAAGTCTACAGACTGTGTGGCAATGATACTTGCGGGCGGTCAGGGGAGCCGGTTGGGCGTCCTCACCACCACGGTAGCCAAGCCCGCCGTTCCCTTTGGCGGCAAGTATCGCATTATTGATTTTGCCCTGAGCAACTGCGTTCACTCCGGGATAGACACGGTGGGCGTGCTCACTCAGTATCAGCCCCTGGAGCTGAACACCTATATCGGAAGCGGCAACCCCTGGGACCTTAACCGCAACAGCGGAGGAATATATGTTTTGCCCCCCTACCAGAAGGCCGAAAGCGGCGAGTGGTATAAGGGCACTGCCAACGCCATATATCAGAATATGGAGTTTATCGACAAATTCACGCCCAAATATGTGCTGATACTTTCCGGCGACCACATATATAAGATGGACTACAGCAAGATGATACGCTTCCATGAGGAAAAAGGCGCCGACGCCACCGTGGCCGTAATTCAGGTGCCCTGGGAAGAGGCCAGCCGTTTCGGCATACTGACCGCCGACGAAAACTTCCACATCACCGAGTTTGCCGAAAAGCCCGCCGAGCCCAAGAGCAATCTGGCCTCCATGGGCATCTATGT
>CANRHW010000102.1 GCA_947630525.1 uncultured Clostridia bacterium
ATATGGCTTGACTTTATGGCCGAACGGGGCCTGAGCTGGGCCAACTGGTCGCTCTGCGACAAGGCCGAAACTTCGGCCGCCGTAAGGCCGGGGGCCGATATATCGGACGGCATTTCGGACGGCGAGCTCAGCCCGTCGGGGCGGATAGTTTTCGCCGCGTTCAAAAGCGCCTGACCGCCCGGCTATCGCCTGTTAAATTTCATTTTACGTTACGGTTTAATTTTTTCGGAATTATTAATTTTAAAACTTTGTTATTGACTAAAGCCGATTTATGATGTATAATATCTTGTCGGAGGTGATTAGATGTTTTGTCCCAAATGCGGAAAAATGAATCCGGACGACCGGGAAAAATGCAGCGGCTGCGGCGCGGTTCTCCACGAGCCAAAGGCCGAGGCGCCCAAGAAAAAATCCGGCGCTCCGATTAAAATAATCGCCCTTATAGCCGCGGCGGCGGTTGCCGTTGGCGGTACGGCGGTCGCGGTAAGCAGCTGCGACAAGGCGGAGGCGCAGGTCTTTGCCGAGGCCTGCTTTATACTGAACTTTTAAGCACGGGGGAATTTAACGCCGTGACGGTTTAAAGCGGCGAAATTTCCCCTAACGCTTTTTGCCTGCGGGCAAAGGAGGTTAAGGTTTGTTGAAAAGGGTAATATTGACCATGCTTTCTTATATAAAGAAATTCTTTTCCCGGCTCTACCGCTTTATCGAAACTCACACGCTCATTTTTTGCGCGGCTCTGAGCCTTGTGGAAAACTTTATTATAGAGGCTCTGGGACGGCGGAGCATTGTCGAGGCTTTCCACCATCTTACAAGCAGCCCGGTGGTATTTTTATACAATTCTCTTATTATAATGCTGTTTTTGTCCCTCAGTCTGCTGTTCCGGCGGCGCATATTCGGCATAGTGCTGTTCTCCCTGCCGTGGCTGATCTGCGGCGCTATCAACAACGCGGTGCTCAGCTTCCGGGTGACGCCGTTAGGGGCCATAGACTTCCAGATAGTCAAAATGAGCCTTATAATGGTATATCTCAGCAAGCCCCAGCGCATAATGCTCTACGTTGGCGCGGCGGTGGCCGTGATAGCCATTGTGGCCCTGTGGATACTGGGGCCCAAGATTAGCGGCAAGATACACTTCGGCCGCAATTTGGCGGCAATCATAGGCATATTGGCCGCGGTGGTGCTGTTTACCAACATCGGCCTCAACTTCCAGACGTTGGGCAACCGCTTCGGCGACCTGGTGGGGGCTTACAACAAGTACGGCTTTGTGTACTGCTTCAGTTCAAGCGTTTTGGACACGGGCATGGATAAGCCCGCGGGCTACGGCCCCGAAATGGTGGAGACGGCCGTGGAGAGCCTGCCACCGGAAAATCTGCCCGGCGAGGACGACGTAAAGCCCGACGTTATCATGATACAGCTGGAGTCCTTTATAGACCCCAACCTGATAAAGGGCGCCAAGTTCAGCGACAATCCGGCGCCGGTATTCACCTGGCTAAAGGAAAACTACACCGCCGGGGCCCTGCACATGCCCTCCTACGGCGGCGGCACGGCCAACTCCGAGTTTGAAGTGCTGACGGGCCTGACCATGGAGCCGTTCGGCGCGGGGGAGTATCCGTATAAGACCATAATGCTCAAAGCCTCCTGTGAGAGCATAGCCTACAACCTAAAGGACCTGGGCTACGGCACCCATGCCATACACGACCACACCGGCAACTTTTACGACCGGGACAAGGTCTATCCCAACCTTGGGTTTGACAGCTTCCAGTCCATCGAGTATATGAACAACATCGAACGTACCCCCTATGGCTGGTGCAAGGACAAGATACTCACCAACGAAATACTCACCGCCATAGACACCGACACCGACCACGAAAATCATTTTGTGTGGGCGGTTTCGGTTCAGGGCCACGGCAAGTATCCCTCGGAGCCCATAGAGGGCCTCGATTTGGCCATAACCATGGAGCGCGGCGTCTTTGACGACGAGCGCACGTCCATGATAGAGTACTATTCCAACATGGTTTACGAAATGGACGCCTTTGTGGGCGACCTGATCTCCAAGCTGGAGGAGCGCGGCGACCCGGTAGTGCTGGTACTCTACGGCGATCATTTGCCCAGCCTGGACTTTACCGCCGACGAACTGGAGCAGGGCGACATATATACCACCGAATACGCTATCTGGGATAACATAGGCCTGCAAAAGCAGCCCTATACAAAAATGGAATCCAACTTCCTCAGCGGCTACGTTACCTCGCTCTTGGGCTATAATATCGGCGTTATCAACCGGCTCAACCAGAGCTGCGGCAACGACCCGGACTACGAGCAGAAGCTGGAGCTTTTGCAGTACGACGCCCTCTACGGCGAGCATTACAGCTGGCCCACGCCCGACTACTACGCCCCCACGGATATGCGCATGGGCACCGTTCCTGTAACGTTAGACTACGTGACCCTGATAGGCGAAAATCTCTACGTCCACGGCAGCGGCTTTACGGACAAGAGCGTCATATACATCAACGGCGAAAAGAAGAGCGGCACCAGCCGGCTCAGCTCCTCCTGCCTGATACTCGGCGGCGTAAACGTGGAAAAGGGCGACTCCATAAGGGTTGGACAGCCCTCCAGCAAGCGCGAGGTACTCAGCTACACCGACGAGGTGATCTACGGGGCACAGCTCTCTCCGCCTCAGTCCGAAGACGAGGCCGCGGCGGACGGCGCCGAGGCCGCCGAAGCCCCCCAGGCCGCATAGCGGCGCCTCAGGGGCGGCACGGGCGGCAGGGGCGGCAGGGGCGGCAAGTGAGAAAATTTTTCACAATATCTCTTGACAAGCTCAGATTTTAATGATATACTCAGTACTGGTGTATTATCCCACGGCTATGATCGGGGCGGCTCCAACCCCGTCCGCAGTCGTGCGGAGGTTACAAATATTTTAGGAGGTGCATTTTAATGCAGAAAGAACAGAAGCAGGCTATTATCGACGCCTACAAGCTCCACGAGGGCGACACCGGGTCTCCCGAGGTACAGATTGCTATCCTCACCGAAAGGATAAATCACCTCAACGAGCACCTTAAGGTGTACAAGAAGGATCACCACTCCCGCCGCGGCCTTCTCAAAATGGTCGGCCAGCGCAGGGGCCTTCTCAACTATCTCACCAAGGTTGACATCGAGCGCTACCGCGCCATTGTTGAGAAGCTTGGTCTGAGGAAGTAAGGGAAGCGAACGCGGAGCGCGGAAAACTTCCGCGCTCCGTTTCGCATTATTATGCCAAGCCGCAGCGGCATATTTCATGCGGCTCAGGCTTAGTTGGTTTACGCGAGGGGCCGAGGTGCCACTTAGAAAAGGATGGACAAGCCGGCATTCGCCGAAAACGGCGGCCGCGCGGGTTTTGGACATTCCATTCTTTTCTAAGTGAAACCTGTGTCCCCTCCAAAAATAAATTTTTATGGAGGTATTTTTAATGTTCAAGGTATTTGAAACCGAATTTTGCGGACGCCCGCTTATAGTTGAGACCGGCAAAATGGCTCAGCTCGCCGGCGGCGCCTGCCTTGTGCGCTACGGCGACACCGTGGTTCACGCCACGGCCACCGCTTCGGCCAAGCCAAGGGACGGCATCGACTTCTTCCCCCTGTCCGTCGATTTTGAGGAGAAGCTCTACTCCGTGGGCAAAATTCCCGGCAGCTATCTTAAACGCGAGGGCCGGCCCTCCGAAAAGGCAATTCTGGCCTCCCGCTGCATCGACCGCCCCATACGACCCTTGTTCCCAAAGGATTTGCGCAACGACGTGAGCGTGGTCGCCACGGTAATGAGCGTGGATCAGGACAACGACCCCGTTATCACCGGCATGATAGGCGCGTCCATCGCCATTTCCATTTCCAACATTCCCTTTGCCGGGCCTATCGCCGGAGCCACCGTTGGCCTTGTTGACGGCAAAATCGTCGTCAACCCCACTCAGGAGCAGCGCAAGCGCAGCGATATGTTCCTGACCATCGCCGGCACCGAGGCCAAGGTTAACATGATTGAGGCCGGCGCGAACCAGGTGCCCGAGGATACCGTATTCGAGGGTATTATGGCCGCCCATAAGGAAATTCAGAAAATATGCAGATTTATCAGCGAGATACAGGCCGAGATAGGCAAGCCCAAGTTTGAGTACGAGTCCGTAGTGGTGCCCGAGGAGATGTACGAGGACGTAAAGGCCATCGCCATCGACATGGTGCGCGAGGCTCTTGACACCGACGACAAAAACGTGCGCGAGGAAAACCTCAAGGGCGTTTATGCCTACGTTTATGAACAGTTGGGTGAAAAGTACCCCGAGCAGGAGGCCGTGCTCGACGAGGCCATATACAAGCTTCAAAAATACGTTGTCCGCCGCTGGATACTGGACGACGGCAAGCGCGTTGACGGCCGCGGGCTTGAAGATATCCGCCCCCTGGCCGCCGAAGTCGGCATTTTGCCCAGGACCCACGGCAGCGGTCTGTTCACCAGGGGCCAGACCCAGGTGCTCACCACCGTCACCCTCGGCATGATAAGCGAGGAACAGCTCCTTGACGGCATCGATGAGGAAGAGTCCAAGCGCTATATCCACCAGTACAATTTCCCCTCCTATTCCGTAGGCGAGACCCGTCCCAGCCGCGGACCCGGACGCCGGGAGATCGGTCACGGCGCTTTGGCCGAAAAGGCCCTTGTGCCCGTTATCCCCGACAGCGAGGAGTTCCCATACACCCTGCGCGTGGTTTCGGAGGTGCTTTCCTCCAACGGTTCCACCTCTCAGGGCAGCATTTGCGGCAGCACCCTTGCCCTTATGGACGCGGGCGTGCCCATCAAAGCTCCCGTGGCGGGTATTTCCTGCGGTCTTGTGACCGAGGGCGACCGCTACATCACCATGGTGGACATTCAGGGGCTTGAAGACTTCTTCGGCGATATGGACTTCAAGGTGGCCGGCACCAAGGAGGGCGTAACCGCCATTCAGGTGGATATAAAGATAGACGGCCTCACGCCCGAAATAATTCACGAGGCGCTTATGAAGACCCGGGCCGCCAGGTTCAAGATTTTGGACGAGTGTCTGCTCCCCTGCATAGCCGAGCCCAGACCCGAGATAAGCAAATACGCCCCCAAGATAATCTCCACCGTTATCGATCCCGAAAAGATAAGCGAGGTAATCGGCAAGGGCGGCAAGGTCATTCAGCGGATTACCGCCGATACCGGCGTAAAAATAGACATCGAAGACGACGGCACCGTTTATTTTGCCACCAACGACGCCGAGGCCGCTCAGCGGGCGCTGAAAATCGTCCGTGGCATAGCCGGCGACGTTAAGATCGGCGACGTGTTCAACGCTACCGTTACCCGCCTGATGGATTTCGGCTGCTTTGTGGAATACCTGCCCGGCAAGGAGGGCCTTGTGCACATATCCAAGCTGGATAAGAAGCGGGTGGAAAAAGTCAGCGACGTGGTTTCCGTCGGCGACGAGATAGTGGTTAAGCTCATTGAGGTAGACCGTATGGGCCGTTATAACTTCTCACGCAAAGACGCCCTGCCCGAATAATAAAAGGGGCCGTAAAAAAAGTCGCGCAGATCGGTGTCGTCACAAGCTCGGTATCGCAGGTTTAGATTTAAAAAATCTAAACCTGGCTTATCTCGCTGTGACTCCTTTTCCCCACAAAATCGGCTTCGCCGTTTTGCGGGGACCCCATTTTGGTCCAGAGACTTAATTTAAGGCAAATTTATGTATTGAAAAATTAAGCAATAAACAAAATAATAAATTAATGTAGAAAATTCGCCCTTACGGACGAATTTTCTCATTTTATGCCCTTGAACTACGAACGAAAATCACCACTCGGCGGCGTCGGGGCAAAGCCCGTCTTTGCTCCGACGCTTTTTCCTAAGAAAAAGGTCATC
>CANRHW010000103.1 GCA_947630525.1 uncultured Clostridia bacterium
AAGAGCCCGACCCGGCGGATTACGGAACGTGGATACCCGGCGTCCCGGTAATTATTGAAAACGGACTTAACGCCGTGGGCTGCGCCGGTTGGCTCCAAAGCCTGATACTGGACGGTATTGTGGCCGGCGTAGGCGCGGTGCTGGGCTTTGTTCCTCAGATGCTTGTGCTGTTCATCTTCCTTGCCTTCCTTGAGGGCTGCGGCTACATGGCGAGGATAGCCTTTATCATGGACAGGATATTCCGCCGCTTTGGCCTTTCCGGCAAGTCGTTTATCCCCATGCTCATTGGCAGCGGCTGCGGAGTTCCCGGCGTAATGGCCTCGCGCACCATTGAGAACGAACGCGACCGCCGCATGACCATAATGACCACTACCTTTATACCCTGCGGGGCCAAACTGCCCATAATCGCTCTGATTGCCGGCGCACTGTTCGGCAACGCGGGCTGGGTTGGCGCAAGCGCATATTTCGTGGGCATAGCGGCCATAGTTATATCCGGCATAATACTCAAAAAGACTAAGATGTTTGCCGGCGATCCCGCCCCCTTTGTAATGGAGCTGCCCAGCTATCATATGCCCACGGTGGGCAGCATCCTCCGCAGTATGTGGGAGCGCGGCTGGTCCTTTATCAAAAAGGCCGGAACGATAATCCTCGTTTCTACGATATTCGTGTGGTTCACATCCAACTACGGCTTTACGGAAAACGGCTTCGGCGCAGTGGATGAAATGGGCAGCCAGAGCATACTCGGCATTATCGGCGGAGCCGTGGCCTGGATATTTGCGCCTCTCGGCTGGGGCGACTGGAGAGCGGCCGTGGCCGCGGTAACCGGTCTCGTGGCTAAGGAAAACGTCGTCGGCACCTTTGGCATACTCTATGGCGCCGAAGTGGCCACCGAGAGCGGCGCGGAAATATGGAGCGCCATACGCGACGGCTTCAACGCTTCGAGCGCCGGTTTGGGCGCCGTGGCGGCCTATTCCTTCCTGATATTCAATCTGCTGTGCGCTCCCTGCTTTGCGGCCATCGGCGCTATTAAGCGGGAAATGAACAGCGCCAAGTGGACCTGGTTCGCCATTGGCTATCAGTGCGTATTCGCCTATCTTGTGTCTCTCTGCGTATTCCAGATAGGCAGGCTGGTTAGCGGCGGGGGCTTCGGCCTTGGCACAGTTGCCGCGATTTTGGTAATAGCCGCCGCGCTGCTGCTGCTTTTCAGAAAAAACAAATATGACAACAACAGGCTTGACAACCGGGCCTTTGCGCGGTAAAATAAGTTAAAAGGAGCGACGCTTATGATAGGAACGGTAATTGTACTTTTAATAGTCGCGGCCCTTGTAGGGCTGGCGGTGTTCAGCATGGTAAAAAAGCATAAGTCCGGCGGCTCCTGCGGTTGTGGGTGCGGCTGCGGCTGCTGCGCCATGGCGGGGGCGTGTCACGAAAAGTCCCGCGACGGCGAGACTAAGCAGACCGGGCGGCCATAAAAATATACCTTGCGCTTACGGCGGCATCACCCGATGCCGCCGTAAAACGTTTATGGCTGTAAGATACTGACAGGCGTTTTTTATTCTTTCAAAAAAGGGTTGCAATATATTGTACAACGTGTTAAAATATACTTGTGACACAGATTAATATTGTCTTTGCTTTGCATAAAAGCGCATATTTTTTGTGTGTCGCTTCGGCGGCACATTTTTATAAAAACATAGAGGAGGACAAAACATGAACAGACTTAAAAAGCTCCCGGCCATTCTGATTTGCGCGGCAATGGCGCTGACACTCGTCCCGGCGCTGACCGTCAGCGCGGACGGCTCGGACGTCTACGAATTTGAATATACCCGACAGGGCGACCACGTGGAAATCGTCGGCTATACAGGCACTGACGCGGAGGTCGAAGTCCCCGCCGAGATAGAGTCTTTACCCGTTACGCATATACTCAGCGGAACTTTTGACAAGAGCCACGGCTTCACGAGCGTGTCAATACCCGCCGGAGTGACGAGCATAGCCGACGGAGTGTTTTCCTGCTGCGAAAATCTCGCCGAAATTAACGTTGCCGCCAGCAACGTAGCATACGAAAGTCAAAACGGAGTTCTGTTTAATAAGGGAATGACAAAGCTCATGCAGTACCCTCGCGGAAATGCTCAAACGAGCTATGACATCCCCGCCGGTGTGGTCGATCTCGGCCTTTGGGCGTTTAAGGAGTGCGCGTATCTCACGAACGTGACCGTGCCCGCCGGCGTAACGAGCATCGGCGAGCGGGAGTTTAACGGATGTTCGAGTCTTGTGAGCGTGGCGCTTCCCGACGGCGTGACCGAGATTGGCGTAATGGCATTTGCCGACTGCGGCAGCCTTGCGAGCTTTGATATTCCCAAGGGCGTTACCGAAATTGCCGGCAACACGTTTATCGGCTGTTCGAGCCTCGCGGAAGTGACCGTCCCCGCCGGAGTGACAAGAATAGGCAATATGGCGTTTGCCAACTGCGGCAGCCTCGCGGGAATTGACCTCCCCGCCGGCTTAATAAGTATTGGCGAGGGTGCGTTTATATCCTGCTCAAACCTCGCCAACGTCAATCTTCCCGCGGGAATTACGAGCATCGGGGCCGCCGCCTTTGCCAACTGCTCAAACCTTTTGGAAATGACCGTTCCCGCCGGCGTGACGATCATAAACGAAAGCACGTTTTCCGGCTGCTCAAACCTGACCGGCGTCAATCTCCCCATAGGAATTACGAGCATCGGGGCCAGTGCGTTTGACAATTGCACAAGCCTCGTCGGCATTGACCTCCCCGCCGGAGTGACGAGCATAGGCGATATGGCGTTTGTCGGCTGTTCAAGCCTTGCGGAAGTGACCGTTCCCACCGGAGTGGAAAGCATAGGCGATATGGCGTTTGCCAACTGCGTCGGCCTCGCCGGCATTGACCTCCCCGACGGAGTGACGAGCATTGGCAAACGGGCGTTTGACAATTGCGGCAGTCTCGTGGGAATAGGCCTCCCCAACAGCGTAATAAGCATTGGTGAATCCGCGTTTTCCGGCTGCTCAAATCTCGCGGAAGTGACTATTCCCGACGGAGTAACCGCAATCAGCAGCGGAACGTTTTGGAACTGCACGGGTCTAACAAGTATTGACCTCCCGAGCCGCGTAACGAGCATCGGCGACAGAGCCTTTATCGGCTGCTTTAACCTTGCAAAAATCGGCATTCCCGCAGGAATGACGAGCATCGGCGACGGGGCGTTTTACGGCTGTTCAAGCCTCGCGGATGTGTATTACGGCGGAAACCAAAGCGATTGGGAGTCCATTGCCATAGTTGAAGGCAATGACGATTTAAACAACGACAGTTTATTATATAGAGCCGTTATCCACTACAACAGCGCAATGCCGGGGCCCTCGGCCGAACCTGAGATAAAGACCCCGGAGGTCGAGCCGGACAAAGCGACCGGCAAGCTGAACGTCACCATTGATACCGTGAACATACCCGACGGGGCCGAGCTCATTGCCATATCCTACAAAACGGACGGCGGCCTTGCCGGTATCGCAGCCGTGGAAAACGGCAAAGCCGTGCTCGACGGAGAAAACGTCCAGACCGTCAAGGTCTTCTGTTGGGAAAGCATTAAAAGCATGAGGCCCCTTTGCCCGGCACAAGAATTGGAGATTACGCAGTAACCCGCAAAAAAAGGGCAAGACCTTTCAGACTGATGACAAACCCCGTGAACAATGGGGATAGCTCGAAAGGGAACTCCCTTTCGATAGAAAACATAACATCCCGGGGCGTGTACCCGGGATGTTATACTTTAATCGGGGTAGAAATATAAATTTTAACTTTATAAAAATGATATTTCGTAAGCGGAAGCGCCCGCCAGCGTGACGCTGGATCCGCATTGTGTATGTTACATAGTCAGTTAATTGATTATATTATTGTAATTGTAAAGTCAATGATGGAACGGGACGTTCCCGGAGAGGTTATATCAAAGGGGAACCGTTCGGGTTCCCCTTTGAATATACAAACGCCCCGGAGTTCCCTCACTCCGGGGCGTTAAGTATGCAATTACTTCCCGAATTTTTCCTCATACGCCCGCATGCAGTTTTCGATTATGCGTTCGGCTTCGGCCCGGCCCATTATCTCTTTAACGGCGGTCTCCTTATCCTCTAAGAATTTATAAACCTCAAAGAAGTGGGATATTTCCTTGAAAATATGCTCCGGCAGCTCGGATATGTCTTTATAGATAGAGTAGGTGGGATCCTTAAAGGGCAGAGCGATGATTTTTTCATCCACCATGCCGCCGTCTATCATCTTTATTACGCCGATGGGATAACAGCGCACCAGCACCAGGCTGTCTATGACCTCCTGACAGAGCACCAGCACGTCGAGAGGGTCATTGTCGCCCGCATATGTACGGGGGATAAAGCCGTAGTTCGCCGGATAGTGGGTAGAGGTATAAAGCACCCGGTCAAGGATTATCATGCCTGTGGCCTTGTCCAGCTCATACTTGTTTTTGCCGCCCTTGCCGATTTCGATAACCGCGAGAAAATCGTCCTTTTTTATCCTCTCGGGCGCCACGTCATGCCATACGTTCATTTATATCATCCTCTCAAAAATTTTGGTAAGCGGTTTTTTACGACCTCGCCTGTGGCCTTGCCCCAGCCTATGGGGCAGCCGTTCCAGAGCATTGCGGTATAGCCCTTTTCACCCTCGCGCCCCAGCTCCTCTCCGGCGTAGTAGGCGGCGACTTCGGCGTCGCCAAGCTCTATTCTGCGGCGGAAGTCACCGGCCCCGAGGGCCATGCAAAGGTGATGGGCGGGCTCGAACCGGCCCTTTTTGTTGTCGCCCAGATACAGCCCAGGCCGGGGAGATTTTATATTCCTTAGCGTTCCAAACTCCTCGGGTACCAGATAAAGCTTTTCGCCGTAAGCCGCAAAGCCGCCGCTGAGCCTGACGTTCAGGCTATCGGCCTCAAATTCACGGTAAAGGGCGGTATCGGCCTTTTCCGCAAGGGGCTTGCGCCCGAGCCGACCGCCGCCGCTTTTATCAAATCTGGCGGCAAAGTGCCCTTCACAGCGGTGAGTGTGCGGCATAAGCCGCCGCGTGGAGGTCAGCGCGATTTCCGGGTGGGCGGAAAGCAGCTTTTCACAGACCGCCTCGTTTTCTTCCCGGGCAAAGGTGCATGTGGAATAGACCAGCGTTCCGCCGCCCCGCAGCATTTTTAAAGCTGAGGCAAGTATGTTTAGCTGCCGCACCGCGCAGGAGCGGCTGTGTTCCGGGCTCCATTCGGCCGCCGCCTCCGGGTCGCGGCGGAACATCCCTTCGCCGCTGCACGGAGCGTCTACAAGTATCTTGTCAAAAAACTGCGGGAACTCCTCCTCTAACTTTTCCGGGGACATATTTGTGACAACTGCGTTCCGAACGCCCATTCGTTCGAGGTTTTCAGTCAGTACGGCCGCGCGTGAGGGAATTATCTCATTGGCGACCAACAGACCTTTGCCGCCAAGCAGCGCGGCGATGTGGGTGCTTTTGCCTCCGGGCGCGGCGCATAAGTCAAGCACCAGATCCCCCGGCCTTGGCGCAAGCAGCTCCGCCGCGGCCATGGCCGTCGGCTCCTGCGAATATATGAGCCCCGCGCGGCTGCATAAATGCCTGCCGGCCCGTATATCATAATAAAAGCCGCTTTCGCACCATTCCACCCGGCCCAAACTGTACGGGAAAAGCTCCAGCAGCCTTTTTGGCTCTATCTTCAGAGTGTTCACCCTGAAGCCCCGGACAGGTGGCTTTTCATATTCCGCCATAAACGCCGGGAAGTCAGCTCCCAGCTCCGTGCGCATACGCTCGATAAATTTTTCGGGGAGCATAATTTCCCTCCACATGATTTTTATACTTGTATG
>CANRHW010000104.1 GCA_947630525.1 uncultured Clostridia bacterium
CAATACCCTGCTGGACTACTGGAGAGAGGTGCACAAGCGTTACGGCTATGTGGAGATAACCACCCCCATAATTCTTAATCAGGAGCTTTGGCACCGCAGCGGCCATTGGGACCACTACAAGGACAATATGTACACCACCGTAATTGACGATGAGGATTACGCGGTCAAGCCCATGAACTGCCCCGGCTGTATGCTGGTTTACAAGCTTGCTCCCCACTCATACCGGGAGCTGCCTATGCGTATGGCCGAGCTCGGTCTGGTTCACCGGCACGAACTTTCCGGCGCACTCCACGGGCTGTTCCGGGTACGCTGCTTTACTCAGGACGACGCGCATATCTTTATGACCTGGGATCAGATTGAGAGCGAAATACAGAACGTTGTGCGCCTTTTTGACGAAGTATACTCTGTGTTCGGCCTGACGTATAATATCGAGATTTCCACCATGCCCGAGGATCATATAGGTGAAAAGGAGACCTGGGACATGGCTACCGAGGCTCTGGAAAGGGCCGTTGGCGATATGGGCAAGGAATATACCATCAACGAGGGCGACGGCGCATTCTACGGCCCCAAGATTGACTTCCATCTGGCGGATTCTCTGGGGCGCACCTGGCAGTGCGGCACAATTCAGCTCGATATGCAGATGCCAGAACGCTTTGAGCTGGAATACACCACTCCCGAGGGTACCAAGGCCCGCCCCGTTATGATACACCGGGCGATGTTTGGTTCAATCGAGCGCTTTATCGGCGTAATTACCGAGCATTTTGCCGGGGCGTTCCCCACGTGGCTCAATCCCGTGCAGGTCAAGCTGCTCCCCATTGCCGACCGGCATTTGGATTATATGAACAAGGTCAAGGCCGCCCTTGAAGAAAAGGGCATCCGCGTTGAAATCGATGAGCGCAATGAAAAAATCGGCTATAAGATACGCGAGGCTCAGTTGGAGAAGATACCCTATATGCTGGTGGCCGGCGACAAGGACGTTGAGAACGGCGTTGTCAGCGTGCGTTCGCGGAAAGACGGCGACCTGGGCGCAATGACCTTGGACGCGTTTATCGAAAAAATAGTCGAAGAAATCAAGACCAAGGCGAGATAAAATCACCGAATGGTGTAATTATAAAAAGGAGTGTTTGAAAAATGGACAAGGAACTTGTACTCACTAAAATAACGGACGTGGGCGTTGTCGCCGTGGTTCGCGCCGAAAGCGGCGAAAAGGCCAAGCGCATTGCCGACGCCTGCATGGAGGGCGGTGTGCCCGCAATTGAGCTGACTTTTACCGTGCCCTTTGCGCACAAGGTTATTGAGGATTTGGCGAAGGAATATTCCGACGGCTCCATGATACTTGGCGCGGGCACCGTTATGGACTCCGAGACCGCCAGAATTGCCATTCTCAGCGGCGCTCAGTATGTTGTCAGCCCCTACTTTGACCCCGAAACGGTTCGTCTGTGCAACCGCTACCGCGTACCGGCCATGCCCGGCGCAATGACTATCAAAGAGGTTGTATCCGCTATGGAGGCCGGCGCCGATGTGGTCAAGGTGTTCCCCGGCGAGGCCTTTGGCCCGAAGATACTTAAAGCCATAAAGGGACCCGTTCCACAGGCAAAGCTCATGCCCACCGGCGGCGTAGACGTAAACAACGTTGCCGAATGGATAAAGGCCGGCGCCTGCGCCATCGGCGTTGGCGGCGCACTCACCGGCGGAGCCAAGACCGGCGACTACGCGGCTATCACCGCCACCGCCAAGGAGTTTGTCCGCAAGGTAAAGGAAGCCCGCGGCCAGTAAGTAAAAAAGTAAAAAATAAAACCCGGAGCAATGCTCCGGTTCGGACTGATGACAACCCCCGTGAAAAATGGGGATAGCTCGAAAGGGAACTCCCTTTCGATAGAAAACATAAAATCCCGGGGCGTGTACCCGGGATTTTATACTTTAATCGGGGTAGAAATATAATTTTTATTAAAATAAAAATTATATTTCGTAAGCGAAAGCGCCCGATGCGGAGAGGTTATATCAAAGGGGAACCGCTCGGGTTCCCCTTTGAAGAGCGCTGACCTTGTCAGCGCTCTGACACGGAGCAATGCTCCGGGCTTTTTTGGCTCCTCAAGTTGGACTCGAACCAACGACCCTGCGGTTAACAGCCGCATGCTCTACCGACTGAGCTATTGAGGAATATCCCGCCGGCCTTTTCGACCTCGCCGACAAAAGTTATTATAGCACATCGCCGATGAAAAATCAAGTGCTTTTGCAAAAAAATTTTAAAAATTTTTTGCTAAAAATCGCCGCTGCGAAACGCGGCTTGCGCCCCTACAAATTGTTTTATTTACCGATGCGCAAAAAGGCCCCCGCAAGGAGGCCTTTCGCGTTTGTGTTTTTATTGCGCGTTATTCTTCCAGAGCTTAAAATCACTCGCAACAGTCTCATCGTTATATTTTGCCAGACCTGTGTTTTCACCGCTGCTGAATGCGCTGATCATAAGCTCATCCTGAATTGAAAGCTGTTTAGCTTCTACAATCGGGGCTTTAAATTCCTTTTTCATTTCAATCAGCCTCCTATTCTTACAGTACGGGCTCAAGCTCCGCTTCGGCGTCGGCGCCGTCGGATTCAAGAGCGTCAATAAGTGTTTCTACAAATTCAATGTTTACGCTGTCGAGAGACAGTACAACAGCCTCCTGAGTTTCAGCGCCGTAAGCCTCGCCGAGAGTTATCTTCTTTCCTTCCTCGTCAATCGTCAGCGTCTTATAAACCTTTGCGTCTTCGGAATCAGCCGCAACAGCAGGATCGGTGGGCTCCTCTTCGCCTATGCCGAGGTAAATGCCGCCGTCCTTGACGGTGAAGCCTATTCCCAGCTTAGCGGCATTGTCGCTCATGGTAATGGTGTTGTCCTGATAGCTCATTATCTTCTTCCTCACGTCGTCAAGAGCGCTGTCGGTCAGGAGTACGCCGCCGGCGGAGATAACCTTGCTTGCCTCGGCAAGCTTAGCCGGAGAAAGGGTAGCCTTATCGCCGGTTTCGTCGAAGATAGCCTTTACTACCAGCTCATAAACGCTGGTTGTTACTTCTTCGCCGGCAACGCCTGCGTTCTCGGCATAGGCCGTAAACGGCTTGTTTGTGGCGGCGGTGCTAACGGCTACGCCGTCGTCCTCAGCCGTGGCCTCGGTCTTTTTGCCGTCAACATAGATGGTTGCGCCCTTAGTTTCGCCGTACTTGAAGTTTACGGTAAAGGCCTTGCCATCCCAGCCAAGCTCAGTAGTGAGAGCGGAGGGAATGTCAACTATGTCGTAGGTGAGGGCGGGAGCATTTTCGCCTGTACCATAGTAACTTCCCATCGCACCAGTTGCGTATAGGGCAAGAGAAATGCTTGTAGCCTCAGGATATGTTTCGAAGTAATCAGAAAGATCGAGGTTCGCTGAAACACCAGCTTTAGCACTGCCACAATCAATTGAGCCTACTTTCTTGTTGCCGAGGGCCTCTCTTGTGGGTTTAAGGACCTGCTCCTCACCCTTATCATAATTAAGCGAGGGATCAGGGAATTCAAAGCTCACGTTAGTATTCTCCGTTTTTTCGCCATAAGTTATTTTTGAAGGATCAACGGCAAATATATCAGCCTTTGAGTTGCCACTCTGTATATTGAAATTCTTAAGAGTCAAGGTGAAATTGCTATAATGCTTTCCCTCGGCGGGTTTTGTAATTGGAATGTTTATAAAGCCTATGCGATTGTCACCCCATGCTGCAACAACTATGTTATTGTATTTGTCGACGGTATCAGAATCCCAACTATCATTGTTTGCCGCATAGGGACCAACAGGATGGCCATTTCCGTCATCTGTTGTGGTATTCCATGTAAATACATGATCAGCCTTAACGGTAGTCTGGCTCTTTGTTTCGTTCGCGGTAACTTCAATATCCTTTGTTTTCTCAACTACGGTCTCGGGGATATTATAGTACTTACCGTTATGAAGCACTTCCTTAGCGGGAACGGTGTAAGTTTCACCGGCAGGAGTGTACAGCTTATGGGTTTCAGTGTAGACCGTTTCTTCGCCATCCTTGAAGTTTACTGTCTCATCAGTACCTTCATCAAGGAGCTGGGCTTCGGCTACTACAAAGTTGTCAAACAGGAAGTAGGGCTGGCTTCCCGGATTGCCGTTGGCTCCGTCACCAAGCCAATAAGCGTTGATCTGTACCGTGTCTTTTTCGGCGTCGGTTTTAACAATCTGTTCAAAATGCGTCCAGTCGCCAGCGTTACCATTTGTTAAAATAATAGAATTATTGGATTCGCTTGCCTTGGCGCCGTTCGCTACAGCTTGTACGGCTACGCGCGCGCCGTTGTTGATATAAGCCTTCGCCCAGAAAGAAACATATACCGTCTTTTCTTTGCCTACCTCAACGTTTTGGTAGATAGAGCAGAGACCGTCTGCGGGGTCGTTATATCTTCCGCCAAAGGCGTAATCGCCGTCCTGAGGAGCGAAATCCTCGCTTTTTACAAATCCGCTGCCATTAATATATGTGTAGCCATCCTTACTTGTTGCAAAAGCATGATCCGCGCCGTTATCTCCGCCTATGGTTGCCTTTGTTGAACAACTGTTCCAAGCAAGAGGCGTAAACCGCCCGTCGTTCGTCTCAAATGTGGGATTTTCTACGAGATTATCGTTTGTAACAGTGTATTTATCGTGGTCAACGATTGCGGTTTCAGGCACGGTAACTTCCTTGTAGCCGTCAACTTTTGCAAATTTGAACTCAATATTGTTTTCGCCGGGTTTAAGCGCTTCAATTGTCGATACACCGGTCTGACCCTTTGCGGGCTGATATTTCGTTCCCTCTTTGTCAACAATAAACTTATTGTATGTGAAAGGTTCTTCGGTGTAAAGCTCATTAATTGTGTCAGCAAATATCTCGACACTGTTCTCGTCCTTAACAGATACTTTCACAGTAGCGTCAGGTTCGATCTTTGTAAGCTCGTATATCGCAAAGTCTGTGAAAGAAAGCTGTCCCCATTCATATCCATAACCGGTCTGGAATGCAAAGAATCCATCATCTGTCGCTGTTACGACTTTTGAAACAGTCTCCCATTTATTAGGCTCGGAAACATATCTGCCATCGCCTATGCTTTGGTTAAGGACGCTTGTCAGCTTATCATTAAACTTTCCCTTCGGAGCAACATTTGCAAATTTTGTATCATCTTCAACATAAGCGCCAAAGCGTACAACATTATTGATCCAGTTGGTCGAATTGATTTCTGTGGCTTTTATTTTGAAGGAAATATAGTAACTTTTTCCTTTTTCCGCCTTTATATTATTTCCATCCGAATCTTTGAACCAGTTGTTGATCGTTGCATATCCATTAGCTTCATCTGTTTTATCGCATTCCCACGGATATGTGGCCCAACTGGTATCAGGATCCATGGCATTTCTCGGCGGGGTCGTTATATAGGCCGAAACGCCATCGGCCGCTTCGGTATATATAAAATGCATATTAACACCGTTGTCAGCCACAGCACCTAGAGTGCTAGTTATGGGTTTGGTGCTAAGTTGTTGGTGTACGTCACCTAAATAACCGCCCATCCATTGGTCAAATAAAATGGCGTCTCCGTCTGGGGTAGTTTTGGAAAAATCACCATTATAAATTAAATTTTCGCCAGTTGTTTTATAATAGTAATATTTTCCGTCGGTATGTTCACGGTCACCAGTCGCCGCGCTGGCAGAGATACCAAACATGGGGACTACTGTCAAAACCATGGCGAGGACCACGGCCAATGACAGAAT
>CANRHW010000105.1 GCA_947630525.1 uncultured Clostridia bacterium
TTTATGCGCTATCATAATCACATAGCAAGGGCGCTGTGGAGTTGATTCAATTTCTGCCGCGCCTTTCGTTTTTTTATTTTTTAAAACGAAGGGTCAGGCACAAACTGAACTCACGCGGCATAACCTGCTATGGTACAATGGTGTACGTAACGGACCTACTGTCCGAACGCGCACCCTTTTTTATTTTATTTTTTGTAATCGGCTCAAATGCCGGAAGGAGGAATTTTTATGACTGAAGAAATTGTAAGTTTGGTCACCGGAACCGCAAATTCAACGGTTTACGCGGTATGGTACCTCATCGGAGCCGCCCTGGTATTCTTTATGCAGTGCGGTTTCGCAATGGTTGAAGCGGGCTTTACCCGCGCAAAGAATGCCGGTAACATCATTATGAAGAACCTTATGGACTTCTGTATCGGCACCGTGGTATTCATTCTGCTTGGTTTCGGTCTCATGATGGCCGAGGATTACGTTATGGGAATAATCGGCGTTCCCAATCTCGATATCTTCAGTCACTATGATAGCTTTGAATGGTCGTCTTTTGTATTCAACCTTGTGTTCTGCGCCACAGCGGCGACCATAGTTTCCGGCGCCATGGCGGAGAGAACAAAGTTCCTGGCCTACTGCATTTACAGCGGTGTTATCAGCGCCGTTATTTATCCCATTGAGGCCGGCTGGGTTTGGAACCCCGAGGGCTGGCTGGCAAAGCTCGGCTTCATTGATTTCGCCGGTTCCGCCGCCATCCATACCGTAGGCGGCACCGCCGCTCTCATCGGCGCGGCCATGCTTGGCCCCCGTATCGGCAAGTATATTAAGGATGCCAAAACCGGTAAGATAACCGCTAAGGCTATCCCCGGCCACAGCTTGACGCTGGGCGCACTTGGCTGCTTCATTCTGTGGTTTGGCTGGTACGGCTTCAACGGCGCCGCCGCAACTCAGCTTGACGGCGTGGGCGGACTCGCTTCCATTTTTGTAACGACAACCATTGCTCCGGCGGTCGCCAGCTGTGTTACCATGGTATTTACCTGGATTAAGTACGGCAAACCCGATGTTTCCATGACGCTGAACGCTTCCCTGGCCGGACTTGTAGGCATCACCGCCGGCTGCGCGAGGCTTGACGCCCTTGGTGCAATCATCGTCGGCGTAGTATCGGGCTTCCTCGTTGTGCTTGTAGTTGATTGGATGGACAATGTGTTCCACATTGACGACCCCGTGGGCGCTGTCGCCGTTCACTTCGCAAACGGCATTTGGGGAACCCTTGCCGCAGGTCTCTTCGCCGTTGACGGCGGCCTGTTCTATGGTGGCGGCTTCCATCAGTTTGGAATACAGGTGCTTGGCATAGCCGCTATTCTGGCATGGACAACGGTCACAATGCTCATCACCTTTACTATTATCAAGAAAACCGTCGGTCTCCGTGTAAGCGCGGAAGAAGAAATCGGCGGCCTTGACTCCTATGAGCACGGCCTTGAGAGCGCTTACGCCGACTTTGTACCCGCCGTGCCTACCGTTATGACTACGTCCTACAAGGCGGGCTCCGCGCCCACTACCACAACGGTAAAGGATACTGTTCCCGTAAAGAACGTACCTGTTAAGACTCCGACAACCGACGAGAACGGCAAGCCCATCAGCAAGGTCGTTATCGTCACCAAGCAGTCCAAGTTTGAGGCGCTTAAAGACGCTATGGCCGAAATTGGCGTTACCGGCATGACTGTAACTCAGGTCATCGGCTGCGGCGTACAGGCCGGCAAGACCACCTACTACCGCGGCGTTGCACGTGAAATGAATCTCCTGCCTAAAATAAAGGTAGAGATTGTTGTAAGCGCCGTACCCGTAGACGCCGTTGTAGACGCCGCCAAGAAATCGCTTTATACCGGTAATATCGGCGACGGAAAGATTTTCGTTTACGACGTAGAAAACGTAATAAAGGTCCGCACCGGCGAAGAGGGCTATGACGCGCTCCAGGGCGAAGACCAGTGGTAATCTGGGGCCGTTAAAAAATGGTGCTAACCTTTCAATGACTGAAAAAATAACAAATTAAAAATAGCAATTGAATGTTTAAAATCCGCTGTTTTATAAAAAACGGCGGATTTTCTTCGTTATAAACATAAAATGTAGTGGAGGCGATATCATGTCTGTAAAAACCTGTTACAGGGTAAATTGTACTTTTACCGACGCGAAAACCGGCATAACAAAAAGCATGGAAGATATGACCGGCGCCGAGCTGCGCCGGGTATGGGCAAAAATGGCGCGAAATGCCATGCGGTGTTTTTACGGCTCGGAATATGAGGTCAAAATGAAAAAAGAGGACGGCTGATTTTATTTTCGGCCATTGGGGCCCCCATATTGACTTAAAATCACCTTGGCCATTCTGGGATCGGGATTTTTTATCTTAACCGGGTACTGTAATTTTTTTTCATATATCCACATACTTTATTCCTCCATTCCTTAATTCCAGGGCCAGGGGTCTTTGCTCCACTGCCATGGAGCGGCGGCGGAGCTTGCCTTGGCGGTTATGGGGCCGTAAACGGCCTCAAATTCCCTGCGGTACTGGCGTCCCTTTTCCACAGCCTCTTTGAATTCGGTGAGGGCTGTTTGACAGTTGGGATGGGTGTCAAGGTAAAGCATAAGGTCATACGCAACGAAGTCCGCCTCTTGAAGCTTTCTCAGCATTTGTGCGCGGTCATTTGCTGCCATCACTTAACCTCCTTTTTGCAGAAGTTGTTTCCATACACGCCAAATGGCAAATTGAGCTCGGGGAAAACCGTCCCGTTTTTCAGGGCCTCGTCATAATCATAGAGGTCGCACAGCTCTTGCATTGGCGTGTAGGAATACGCGAGCGGAAGTTTGTTAAGGCAAAGACACTTTTCTGCATTGCCCGGCGCGTCAGGCTCGGCCGGGGTCAAAAAATCCATAATATCTTTCATGCTTGATCTCCTTTTTGCAAACGTCGGTCAAATTAACGTTTACTTTTGAAAGAGTGATTGGCCTCTTTCTATACATACTATGAAGTTTTTTTTCAAAATGTGTTGCAAAAAAAGATTATTTGGTGTAAAATATAAGAAAAACTGTCTAAAGCGAGGGAAGGCAATGATTTTCAGAAAAAAGCCCGGCGAAAACAGCGAGTGCCGTTACTGCAAAAACGCCAGCATGGACGGCGGAGTGTGTACCTGTCGCTATAAGGGCGAGGTCAGCCCCTCCGGCGTGTGCCGGCGTTACCGTTTTGACCCTTTTGCCAAGCGCCCGCACCGTCCCCGCAATCTTGACACTTCGGCCTTTGACCCGCTTGATTTTGAAGTTTGACGGCATTTGGGCGGAAGTGAGCCATACAATGAAAAACCGCAGACCAACGGCCTGCGGTTTTTTGGAGCTGTCCAGCGGATTCGAACCGCCGACCTCTTCCTTACCAAGGAAGTGCTCTGCCTGCTGAGCTAGGACAGCATATTAACTTAAGGGAAAATGGCGACCCGGAAGGGGTTCGAACCCTCGACCTCCAGCGTGACAGGCTGGCGTACTAACCAACTGTACTACCGGGCCGTATTGAGACGCCCCACATCAACTCGCCTGAGCTTTATCCATGCCTTGCGCTCACTTTTAGTATTATACAAGACAAAAACCGATTTGTCAAGCCCTTTTTAAAAAATTTTCAAAAAACTTTGGAAGAATAGAAGGTACGGGACGTTTATAAAGCCGTTATAAGATAAAGCCTCGTGGATTAGTAAAAAATTATTGTGCGCGGGCTTTAAAAAAATGAAAAAAGTTTAATTAAGCTATTGACAAATTTTAATTAGCATGCTAATATTAGTATGCTAACAATTTTTTGGGGGTGAGTTAATGAAAGACTTGGGCAAGGTTTTTGTCGATGTAACACGATATCATAGGTATTTGATACACAATGCCGTCAGCAAGGTGGGTTTGGGCCGCGGTATGCCGCCGGTGCTCGAATACCTTATCCACAACGACGGGTGCAAGCAGTCCGATATCAGTAGGGAAGGGCATGTGACTCCAGCCACGGCAACAGTGATGCTCCAGACCTTGGAGCGGAACGGATTGATAACTCGCCGGGGCGATGAAAGGGACCAGCGCTGTATGCGGCTTTATATCACGGACGAGGGCCGCAGCACTGCCGAAAAAGGGAAAGAAGCCATAGACAGATCCGACGAAGAGTTCTTTTCGGCGCTCACCGACGAGGAACAGGCGACGCTATACGCTCTGCTGATTAAGCTCCGCGGCAGTATTGAGAATTATATGAAAAAGAATAAAACCATCGGAAAGGAAAAACAGGTATGAAAAGATTTTTAAAGTACCTCAATGGCGCATGGTTGGCGGTGTTTCTTGCGCCAGCAATGATGATACTTGAGGTTTACTGTGATCTGCGCCAGCCGGACATAATGGCCAAAATCGTTGACGTGGGCATACAGGGAGGGGCCGGAACGGGCTATATCCTTAATCAGGGCGTTCAGATGGTGCTGACGGCGCTGATAGGCTTTATCGGCGGCTCGGGCAGTCTGTATTTCGCCACAAAGGCCAGCCAGCACTTCGGCCACGGACTGCGAAAGGATATATTCCACAAAATACAGGAATTTTCTTTTGCCAATATTGACCACTTTTCCAGCGCGTCGCTTGTCACCCGCAATACCAACGACGTTGTTACGCTGATGATGATAGTCGGTATGGCTTTGCGCATGCTTGTGCGTGCGCCAATGACGTTTTTGGGCGGCATTATCCATGCCGTCAACATCAACGCCGAGCTCGCCATGATTTTGGCCGTATCCATTCCGCTGCTGCTAATTACTATTTTCCTGGTAGTGCGCAAGACTTTCCCTCTGTTCAGCCAGGTACAGTATAAGCTTGACCGGGTGAACGCCGTAATTCAGGAAAACCTGACGGGCATCAGAGTAGTAAAGGCCTTTGACCGTGCCCAGCACGAAAACGACCGCTTCGGCGAAGCGAATAACGAATATGTTCAGCTCTCTATCAAGGCCAATCAGATAATGTCGTTCATGATGCCCATTATCACTATGATAATGAACGTCACCGTAGTAGCCGTGCTTTGGATAGGCGCGAGACTGGTCGGCGCGGGCGAAATGAAGGTCGGCCTGGTAAACGCATTTATCCAGTACATAATGAGAATACTCAGCTCGCTCACAATGATGAGCATGATGTTCATGGGCCTTTCAAGGGCACAGGCCAGCGCAAGGCGTATTTCCGAGGTATTGGACGAAAAAATTGATATCGTTTCGCCTGACCGTCCTAAGGCGGACAAGGTTGAAAAGGGCGGCGTAGAATTTAAGGACGTGTCCTTCCGTTACCGCGGGGCGGGCGGCGACCCCGCTATCCGCCACATCAGCTTTAAGGCCGAACCCGGAGAGATCGTCGCCATACTGGGCTCCACCGGCTGCGGCAAATCCACGCTTGTGAACCTTATTCCGCGACTTTACGACGCTACCGAAGGCGAGGTGCTTGTTGACGGCATCAACGTTCGGGATTATGACGTTGAGGGCCTCCGCCGCGGTATTGGCATGGTGCTGCAAAACGTTATTTTGTTCACCGGCACCATCTCCGACAATCTGCGCTGGGGCAAGGGCGACGCTACCGATGAAGAGGTAAAGGAAGCTGCCGTTATGGCCCAGGCTGACGAGTTTATCTGCAAGAACCCCGACGGTTACAACGCCATGCTGGGCCAGATGGGCGTCAATT
>CANRHW010000106.1 GCA_947630525.1 uncultured Clostridia bacterium
GAATATGTCAGCCGATGGCCTTGACCCGCAATTCCTCGCTGAGCTTACGCAGTGCGCGCCCGCGGTGACTGATGGCATTTTTTTCCTCCGCCGAAGCCTGGGCAAAGGTCTTGCCAAGCTCGGGAGAATAAAAAATCGGGTCGTAACCAAAACCGTTTTCACCCTCGGGCTCCCGGGTGATATATCCCTCGGAACAGCCCTGTGCAAGAGTTTCGGCCCCGTCGGCCGATACAAAAGCGACAGCGCAAACAAACCTGGCGCTGCGCTCGCCGTCGGGCACATTTTTCATTTTATCAAGGACGAGCCTCACTCTATCCTCGTTTTTTTCAAGGCCGCCATAGCGGGCGCTGTACACGCCGGGCTCGCCGCCGATAGCGTCCACGACAAGGCCGCTGTCGTCCGCGATTGCGGCCTTATGACAGGCGGCGTATATGGCCCGCGCCTTGATGAGAGAATTATCCCTAAACGTTTCTCCCGTTTCATCAGGCTCGTCAAAATACCCGGCCTCTTCGGCGCTGATGACCTCGTACCCCAAGGGACTTAGTATCTCCTTAAATTCACGCACCTTATTTTTATTATGGGTCGCCGCTATGACCTGCATGGCGAAGCCTCCCTTCATATAAACAAATTTCTAAACAAATTTCGCATACACATAGTATATACTAATGAGAAAAATTTTTCAATAGTTAAATTTGAATTTTTTGGAAACAATAGCCGTGCGGGGCTGTCACAAGCAAAGTCCGCACGGCTTTTTAAATATTATTCTCCGTTTATAAATTCGGTTATCCTAATTTTATTTTTTAAAAATTCTTCGGTAAGCTCCTGGTTTTCTCCGTCGGGTACGGAATTAGGCAGCTCATGAGTTATTCGGCCTGGCCTGCCGCCGAGGATATATATACGATCGGACAGGAGCAGCGCCTCATTTACGTCGTGAGTTATGATAAAGGCCGACAAACCGTGCTCCCGGGCGATTTTACGGAACCAAAGCTGCATCCCGCTGCGGGTTATAGCGTCGAGGGCGCTGAATGGCTCGTCCATCAGGAGTACCTCCGAGGAGTAGAAAAAGCTCCTTAACAAGGCCGCGCGCTGGCGCATACCGCCGGAAAGCTGGGCCGGATAATAATTTTCCAAGCCCTCGAGCCCGAACTCCGGGAAGAGCGCAAGCGCTTTTTCAATGGCCGATTTTTTCTTTTCGCCTCGGAGCAGGAGCGGTATCACCACATTATCGGCTATGGACTTGAAGGGCAGCAGCAAATCGTTTTGCTGCATATAGCCCACAAGCCCGCTCCGGCCGGTCACATCCTCACCGCTTAGAAAAACGCTGCCGCTGTCGGGGGCCTCCAGGCCGGAAAGGATATTGAACAGCGTAGTCTTGCCTATGCCGCTGACGCCAAGCAAACTGACTACCTCGCCCTTTTCCAGCCTTACGGATATGTCCGAAATTATACGCCGTTCTCCATACGCCTTTGACAGATTATTTGCGCTTAAAATACTCATTGGGGAAGAAATTCATTAGTGTAGCCGAAAGAACCCAGCTCTTTTTCAATGAGGCCGTTGTCGTAAAGCCAATTATAAAAGCCGGCCCAGCGGGCGTCGTCGATATATCCCCAGCTTTCGCCGTCTCCAACATAAGCCGTGGCAAGGAACTTCATGCTCTCCTGTACAAGGTCGCCGTCAAGCTCGGGCACGGCCTTGCAGAGGATATTGCCGGCCTCCTCGGGATTATCCACGCAATAATCGTAGCCCTTTTTGGTGGCGGCGAGGAAAGCCCTTATAAGGTCCGGGTCGCTCTCGATAAGGGCGTCGCCGGTGACGATAGTGGGAGAATAGTAATCAAGCACAGGGTCGCTCTTGGCAAAGTCAAGATAGTTGTACTCAAAGCCGTCAACCTTGGCCTTTGCCACGTCCCAGCCCTCATATACCCACACGGTGTCTATCATGTCGGTGGAAAGGGCGGTCATAACATCGGTAACGGTGGTCGAAACAAGGTCTACCTTGTCGAAATCACCGCCCTCGGCGGCCATGGCGGCCTTGATGACATTTTGTTCAATGGGGCTGTCCCAGGTTGCGTAGGTATGGCCCTCAAGCTTGGCAAAGCTGTCGATGCCCTTATCCTTGCGGGAAATTATACCGCTGGTATTGTGATTAATTATAGCGGCAATATTAGTTATCGGCATGGGCGTATCGGAAACGTAGGACGCGGCTATAGTGTCCTGGAAGCCTACGCCGAATTCCGCCTTTCCGCTGGCCACGAGAGCATAGGTGCTGTCCTCGGCCGGCTGTACGATATCAAGGTCTATGCCGGCCTCCTCATAATAGCCCAGCTCCTTGGCAACATAAAAGCCGGTGTGATTGGTATTGGGCGTCCAGTCAAGCGCAAGGGTGACCTTGCGGAGCTCGGGGGCGCCGTCGTTTGCGCCGGTGTTTTCCGTGCCTTTTGTGTTATTGCAGCCGCCCATAAGCAGCATTGCGCCCGCGGAAAGCAGGCAGACAAGTTTTTTAAATGTCATGATAATTTCTCCTTTACATATTTTAGTGTTTTAACGCCAGAGCCGTCGGGCTTTGCGTCATTTCTTCTCATATTTTTTCCAGGGCATTGCCGCGATTTGAATTACGTCCACCAGCTTCATTAGCAGCAGGCTTATCGCGCTGGTGACTATGATGACGGCGAACATCTTGTCAAAGGCAAAGGCCTTGCGCACCCGGGTCATATACACGCCAAGGCCGCCCTCTCCGCCCAGCCATTCGGATATGACAGCGCCGACGACGGAATAAGACACCGATATTCTCAGCCCGGAAAAAAAGCCGTCCAAAGCGTAAGGCAGTTTTACGTCCCTGAGTATGCGCAGATAACCGGCGTTCATAGACCGGTAAAGCCGCAGAACGCCCGGATCCGCCATGCCAAAGCCCCCCAAAAGGGCTATAAGCATAGGGAAAAAGCAGGCCACGAATATAAGTATTATTTTCGGGGCCATGCCGTAGCCGAACCACAGCACCAAAAGCGGCGCTATGGCTACCGTGGGCACCGTCTGGGTCATTACGGCCACCGGGTAACCGGCCTTGTACAGAAATTCAAACCTGTCCATCAACACCGCGAACACCAGCGCGGCGGCTATACTCAGGCCGAGGCCGGCGGCGGCCTCGATTAGGGTCGTGCGGCTGTGGCCCATTATGGCGGGGAATTCGCTAATAAGGGCCCTGACCACTTTCCCGGGCGAGGGAAGCATAAACTCCGCCACCAATCCGAGGCGGCAGACAAGCTCCCACGCGGCAATTATGATTGCGATAAAGACCAGTGGATAAAGCTTATTCATGATGCTTCGCTGTTTGTTTATCAATGGACCACACACCTGCCTCGGGATTAAATGAAATTTTTACATAGCTGGAAACTGCCGGCGCACCCTCGCGTATACAGATGAGCTGACACTCTTTCACTATGTCCATGAGAGTGTCGTAGTCTCCCTCCACGGTTGTCTCAAACGGGCCTACAAAGGTATTGAGACCTGTTGACTTGATGTACTCGATGACCTTGTCCACCACGCGGATAACTTCCTCGCCCTCCACCTTTGGGAGGCACTGGATGGCAATGCTGGCTTCCGGCTGTTTGTTGTTCATAAAAATCACCTTTCTTAAAATAAAATTCGCCGCAGAATAATTCCACGGCGAAAAAACTGTCATACAAGCACATTTTCCTACGCAGAAATTACTCTGATCAGGTTCGAGAGTTGAGGCGGAGCCTCTCTCAGCCCGGGCAGCAAACTGCCCTGCGGCACCTCTAATGCGTTTTTTATTGTAACATAACGCGGTAATATTGTCAAGATATTTTTGGAAAAATTCTTGACAATATTGCGAAGCTGTGCTATACTCCTTGTAAATTGATATTGAAAGGATGGACGCTATGCCTATATATAAGAACGGGAAGCCCGTCACCGCCTCGGACGGGAGCGTTATGCACTGCCACGGCGCGGGCATATTGGAGTACGGCGGATATTATTATCTCTTCGGCGAAGACCGCAGGGACCGCCGCAGGGTCTCCTGCTACCGCAGCAAGGACTTGGTGAACTGGGAGTTTAGGAATATTTGCCTCTCCCTTGACAGCGAGACCAAGCGCCACTACGTGCGCACCGACCTGCGCCTTGCGCCAAAGAACAGCGGCCCCATGACCCCTGAAGAGGCCGCCGCTATCAGCCTCCAGCCCATAGGGCACAGGGGCGCGAACATCGAACGGCCCAAGGTGCTTTACTGCGAGGCAACAGGCAAATTTGTAATGTGGATGCACTTTGAAAACGGCCGGGACTACAACGCCGCGCGCTGCGCCGTTGCGGTCTGCGACACGGTGGACGGCGACTATGTTTATATGGGCAGCTTCAACCCTGTCGGCAACATGAGCCGCGACTGCACGCTGTATAAGGACGACGACGGCACGGCCTACTTTATTTCCTCCGCAAGGGACAACGCGGACATGATGATATACCGGCTGAGCGAGGACTATCTCACCGTCGCCGAGCACGTAAAGACGCTCTGGCCCGGCCAGTTCAGAGAAGCGCCCGTTCTGTTTAAAGAAAACGGCAAATATTATATGCTCACGAGCCGCTGCACCGGCTGGAGCCCTAACCAAAGCGGCTGGGCCGAAGCGGACGCCATAGACGGCCATTGGAGTTCCATACGGCCTTTCGGCAACGAGACCACATTTAACACCCAACCTACCGCGGTCGTTAAGGTCGGGGATGTTTGGCTGTACATAGGCGACCGCTGGGACCCCTCCGACTACCTTAATTCCACAATGGTATATCTCCCCATAAACCTTGAAAACGGCTGCTCCATCGACTGGGCCTCGGAAGTAAATATCGACGGCGGCAAAATTACGACATTCGCCGGCGATATCGGCGAATTGCGCATTATGCTCCCCGGCTGCACCGATTATCTTGGCGGCGACGGCTACAACGTGTTTACAAAAAAGCTCGCCTATGCCAATACGGGTCTCCTTTGGCTTGTGGAGGAAAAGTCCGGCTGCGTTGTGCTCCGTCATAAGGACAGCGGACGCTGCCTAAGCAGCGAGGGCGTGCTTGACGAATACAAGGACGGCGACGACAGGCTGCTTTGGGAGCTGCGGGACGCTGACGAGGGCAAGCTGTTTATCAACCGCCGCACCGGCAAGTCGCTGCTCGCGTTCGGCCGCAGAGTCATCCTCACGGACGGCGACGACAGGCATTTCGGCGGGTATACGTTCGTGAAAAATTACTGATTATTGAGGCCATAAAAAAATGGCGTAGAACGGCGTCGGGGCAAAGCTCGTCTTTGCTCCGACATTTTTTCCTAAGAAAAAGGTCGTCGCACGAGAGCTTGCCCCTCCTTTTTTTCGCAAAAGGTCACGCTGCGCTCCGGCTATTCGGGCGGTTAAGCCGCCCTCATAACGCCTCCGCTTGCTACCAACCTTTTGCGAGTTGGGGCCCCACAAACAATAAAGTTGTTTGTGGGGGAAAGGAGGAACAGCGTTGCATCGCTTGTTCCGACGCCGTTCTGCGCGATTTTTTGGGCGGCCCTATTCCTCGTTGTGCAACGCCTATTTGTCGCAATATTCTGTCCAGGCCTCTATAAGGTCGTTAAGCAAATCCAAGTCCTCGCCCTTGAGCCTGTC
>CANRHW010000107.1 GCA_947630525.1 uncultured Clostridia bacterium
CAACGCCGTATTCCTCCATCATTTTGCGGTTGCCCGCAAGAACGGTCTCACCGTTGACAACGGCGCTTATGCCAAGTCCCTCTATTGCTTTGAAGTCGTTCGCCTCGGGAATGGCCGCTCCATTTTTTTCGGCATATTCCGTTACCGCCAGTGAAAGCGGGTGGCCGGACAGGGCCTCGGCCGCGACCGCGAAGGGCAGGTCGTTTTTGTCCATTGAAATTTCGGTCACCGCCGGCCGGCCAAGCGTCACGGTGCCGGTTTTGTCGAGGACTACCGCGTTTACGGAGCTGAGAGTTTCCAGCGCTTCCGCCGATTTTATAAGAATACCGTTTTCGGCGCCCCTGCCGGTTGCGACCATGATCGCGGTAGGCGTTGCCAGCCCAAGTGCGCACGGACAGGAGATAACCAGCACGGCAATGGCAAAGCGCAAGGCCGTCCCAATTTCGGCCCCGGCAATCATCCAAATTATGAAAGTCACGATGGAAATTGAAATGACCACCGGAACGAAAATCCCGCTGACCCTGTCGGCCAGTTTGGAAATAGGAGCTTTTGAACTGCCGGCCTCCTCCACAAGCTTTATTATCTGAGAAAGCGTGGTGTCGTTGCCGACTTTTTCCGCCCGCAGCTTGAAATAGCCGCCCGCGGCGACGGTAGCGCCGATTAGGCTGTCTCCGGCGGCCTTGAACACCGGTATGCTTTCGCCGGTAATTGCCGATTCGTCCACGCTGCCGCTGCCCTCGATTATCGTTCCGTCAACGGCTATGCTTTCGCCGCCGCGGACGATTAAAATATCTCCGGGTTCGACCTGACCGGTGGGCACGCGGAGCTCCTTGCCGTCTTTCAATATAACCGCCGTTTTGGGCGTGAGGCCGACGAGCTTTTCAATGGCGTCGCCGGTGTGCCGCTTTGAGCGGGCCTCCAAGAATTTTCCGAGTGAAATAAGGGTCACTATCATTGCCGCTCCCTCAAAATACAGCTCGTGTAGGAAGTGCGGCGAACCGGTGAATATCCTTATCATGGCATAAAGACTGTATCCAACCGAAGCCGCCGCGCCCAGGGCAACCAGCGAGTCCATGTTGGGCGCGGCCTTGAACAGCGCCTTAAAGCCGTTTACAAAATACTTTCTGTTTATAATAAGCACCGGCGCCGTAAGAATGAGCTGTATGCCGCTCAAAATCATGGCGTTGTCTGTGGGCATGGGCAAATGCGCCATGTGCCCCATGGAAAAGTACATAAGCGCCGCAAGCAGGGTGAAAGAGACGATAAGCCGTTTTTTCATGGCCCTTGTTTCGTCGGCGGCGTTTTTTATCGGTGCGGTGCCCTCTGCATAGGCCCCATATCCGGCTCCCGTCACCGCCGAAATAATTTTTTCCTCCGAAAGCATCGCATCGTCGTAATCCACGCTCATGGTGTTGCGCAAGAGGCTCACGGCCACTGTCCTCACGCCGCTCAGCTTGCCTACCACGTTTTCAATTCTGGCGCTGCAAGCGCTGCAGCTCATGCCGGTAATGTCAAAATTTTTCCTCATACTTATTATACCTCATTTACATAATGTTGTCAACGTATCCGCACGGTGTTTTTCAGCTTTGTAAGTTATATTATACACAATAGCGGACAAAAAAACAAGTAGGCACTTTTTTATACTGGGTATAGAAAAATAAAGCACGTATTTTGTATAGACAAAAGCCATATCCTCGCGGAGTATGGCTTTTCCTCGTGTCACTTATGCTTTCTTTTCCAATCCTTTATCTGCTCCAGCCTTTCCTTGAACCGAATTTCAAGCCCCTGGTCGGTGGGCTGATAATATTCCCGGCCCAGTAGGGAGTCCGGCAGGCACTGCATATTTGTCAGCTTGTCCTCTGTGTCGTGGGCATACTGGTACCCCTTGCCGTAATCAAGCTCCTTCATGAGCTTTGTGGGCGCGTTGCGGATTACAAGGGGGACGGGTTCGGCCAGCATTTCGAGGGCGTCCTTTTTTGCGCGGGCATAGCCGGCGTCTAGGGCGTTGGACTTTGGCGCAAGAGAAAGATATACCACCGCCTGTGCCAGATGCACCGTACACTCCGGCATCCCTATAAAATGGCAGGCCTGATAGGCGGCGACAGCCATTTCAAGGGCGCGAGGGTCGGCCAGGCCTACGTCCTCGCTGGCAAAGCGGGTCACCCTGCGCGCGACGTACAGCGGGTCCTCTCCGGCCTCCAACATCCTTGCAAGCCAATAAAGTGCCGCGTCAGGGTCGGAATTCCGCATGGACTTGTGCAGCGCTGAAATGAGATTGTAATGCTCCTCGCCGCTTTTGTCATAAAGCAGCGACTTCTTTGAGGTACACTGCTCCAAAGTTTCAGCGGTGACGGTGATCTTCCCATCCTCAGCATCGCCGTTCAGCACTACCATTTCAAGCGTTGAGAGTGCGCTGCGGGCATCGCCGTTGGCAAAAACCGCTATTTGCTCCAGCATTTCGGGAGCCATATCGACTTTAATGCCGCCAAAGCCCCGAGGGTCAGTGATCGCTCGCTTCAAAAGCATCACAAGTTCTTCGGTCTTTAGCGCCTGGAGCACAAAGACCTTGCACCTTGAAAGCAAAGCGCCGTTGACCTCAAACGACGGATTTTCGGTCGTCGCGCCGATAAGTATTATGCTGCCCTTTTCCACAAAGGGGAGAAAAGCGTCCTGCTGAGCTTTGTTGAAGCGGTGTATCTCGTCGACGAATACAATGGTTTTTTCTCCGTAAAGCCGGTTTTTTTCGGCCTCCTGCATTACGCCGCGAATTTCCTTGATGCCGCTGGTCACCGCCGAAAAGTCAATAAAAGCCGCCTTTGTTTGGCCGGCGATTATGCGGGCCAAAGTGGTTTTGCCCACTCCCGGAGGCCCCCAGAATATCATCGACGACACGCTGTCGCTTTCGATAAGCCTGCGCAGCACCTTGCCCTCGCCCAAAAGGTGCGTTTGTCCCACAAACTCCGAAAGGCTGCCGGGCCTGAGCCGGGCAGCCAATGGTTGCGGATTGTTTTGTTCAAAAAACGTGGGTTGTTCCAATTTCAATCAACGCCTTACTCGGCAGCGCCAACGTATTTCGACTTGCCGAAAGCGAGTATAAGCAGGAATATAGTAGGCAGGAAAATCAGACCTACCGTGTATCCCGCGCCATGGCCAAAGGACTTGGCCAGATGGTAGGAGAACATAATGCTAAGTACTAAAAGCGCTATGAGTAATATGGATATTATGATAAGCATAATGCCGTCAACGATAGTTATATTTTCGACAAAAGTCTTTACAGCATTGGCGGCGGGGGAATTTACGCCGTTTTCAAGGTCGCTGCCCACGCGATTAACCGCGTTGTCGACAGCAGACTGAATTTCCTCCTCGGAAAGGTTCTGGCCATTGTTTAAAACATCATTAAGGCTTACGCCGGCTTCGTCGGTTATATTCACCATCATATTCGCTGTGTCGGATATATGCCTGACAATTATTGCTGTGGTCATAAAGTAAATCACCAGCGAAAGAACAAGCGTTATCCAGAAAAGGGACTTTTTCCAGAAAAGCTTAAACTCAACATAACCGTTGTAAAGTGGGATAATGGCCTTCCAGCCCTTTTCGCCGGCCTTTGTAAACAGCACCCACATAGATACAATACTTAAGACCATCACAACTAAAGCGGCGCAGTTGGATATTGTGTTGTACATTTTCAATCGTCCTTTCTTATTTATTTTTAATTTTTCATATTAAATTTAACATATTGCCCAGTATATGTCAACACTTTTACGTTTTTTGTAACCTAAATGTAACACTAATTTCGCCAATAAATCGCCGTGGGGATGCCGGCGTGTGGCACGAAAAAGACAAAATACGACCGGCGGCAATTTTTGTCGCGCGGCCTGTTATTTTGTGCCAAAAGCAGCGGCGCGGCATAGTATGTAGAAGAAAGGTAATGAAGGGAGGAGGGAGCGGGATATTCCGCTTCCGTAATATATATGACAGGCAAAATTTTAGTTATCGGCGGCGACGCCAGAATCGACAGGCTGTGCGCGTCAATGCAGAGAGACGGCCTCGAGGTGCGCCGCTATACTGAGGATATGGCGCTAAAGACCGCGCTCGGCGGGGCGGAAATAATCATACTTGGTTTGCCGGTATCGGCCGATGGCGAAACTGTCAACGCGCCGCAGCTGCTCCGGCCGATACTTATGAAGGACCTATTCCGCCTGATGAACGACCACCAGCTTTTGCTTGGCGGCAAGATAGGCGAAAAAGCCCGGACGCTTTTGGAGGTTTACGGCATACCGTACGTGGACTACCTTAAGCGGGAAGAATTTGAGATCGCTAACGCCATACCCACGGCCGAGGGCGCGGTGCAGCTCGCCATGGAGGAGTTGCCAATTACGCTCCACGGCGCCAACGCCATAGTTACCGGCTACGGCAGGATAGGAAAATATCTTTCAAAAATTCTTCGGGACCTGGGAGCGAGAACAACCGTTTTTGCCCGCAAGTCCTCGGATATGGCCCTCATAAGGTCCGCCGGACATGTAGCGGCTCCGTACAAGCTGCTGCCCGAGGCGGCCGCCTGCGCCGACGTGATATTCAACACCGTTCCCGCCAAGGTGATAGACAAAAACGTGCTTGCGAATATGCGGGGCGGTCTTATAATTGATTTGGCCAGCGGAGGCGGCGGGGTGGATAACGACGCGGCGGGCGAGATAGGCGTAAGCGTCATCCGCGCCCTGAGCCTTCCGGGCAAAGTCGCCCCGATCACCGCCGGGGAAATAATCAAAGAAACTATATACAATATATTCCGGGAAGCTGGTGAATAATAAATGGACCTGACCAAGATAAAGCTGGGCTTTGCCCTGACCGGATCCTTTTGTACCTTTCGCAAGGTTATAGATGAAATGCGCCGCATATCCAACAGCGGCGTTGAGTTGGTGCCTCTGCTCAGTCCCTGCTCGGCCACTACCGACACCCGATTTGGCAAGGCGGCGGATTTTGTGGAGGAAATAGAGGACATTTGCCGCAAAAAGGCCATAACCACCATTGCCGGGGCGGAGCCCATCGGCCCTAAAAAGCTGCTGGACGCGCTCCTCATCGCCCCATGCACCGGCAATACGCTTGGCAAGCTGGCGGGCGGTATAACGGATACCTGCGTTACGATGGCCGCCAAAGCCGTGCTGCGCAACCGCCGGCCGGTAATCATTGCGCCGTCTACCAATGACGCCCTTGGCGCCTCGGCTAAAAATATAGGACTGCTGCTCAACAGCAAAAATATATATTTCGTACCCTTTGCCCAGGATGACCCGATGAGCAAGACCGCCTCCATGGTCGCCAAATGGGACTTGATGCTCCCCGCCGTAGACGCGGCGCTGGAGGGCCGTCAGCTCCAACCCATAGTGATGTAAGGTATGGGGCTGTAAAAAAATGGCGCAGACCGTTCAAGGGTTGAAAGCCTTTATTTAGGTTAAATTTATGTTTTGATAAACCCGATAATGAAATCGGAACTGTAAATTAATGTGGAAAAATCGCCTTTTTACAAGAAAAAGACGGTTTTTCTTTTTTTATACCCTTGAACTACGAACGAAAATCACCACTCGGCGTACCTGTGTACGCCGTCGGGAGGGCTTGCTCGGCTTCGCCTGC
>CANRHW010000108.1 GCA_947630525.1 uncultured Clostridia bacterium
TTTACGACCCGAACAACGAGTTTGATGAGGAATATTTCGAATTCGGGCTTTTCATGTCGCGACGAGAATATAAAGCCATCAATCGGCGACTACAACGTGGCCGAGCTGCGGCATCAAGGGAAGGAAAATTTGCCGGTGGAACTCCTCCATACGGTTATGAAGCTGTACGCCTGACAAACGACAAAGGATTTACTTTGCGGCCGAAAGAGGATGAGGCTGAAATAATAAAATATATATTTCGGCTCTACACCCAAGGGGATATTCAGCCCGACGGTACACTTAAATATATAGGCATTCGTCAAATCTGCAAAAAACTCCATGATTTAGGAGTGCCCCCTCCTCGCAATTCCAAATACTGGCGCGATACAACGGTCGGATATATTCTTAAAAATCCCGTCTACTTGGGCCGCATTCGATGGAATACTACGTTTACTAAAAAAATTGTCCAAAACGGGGTTATTCACAAAGAACGAGCCGTCTCTCCTGCCAATGAGTCTATTGACGTTGATGGTCTGCATCCTCCTATAATTTCTCAGGAAACATTTGATGCCGCTCAATCTATCCTCAAGCAGCATGGACACGGGCCTGTACGTAAAACTTACAAAATGAAAAACCCTTTTTCCGGGCTCCTTTTTTGCGGAAAATGTGGATGGCCCATGAAGCGAAAGTCCATACCGAACGGCAACGCATATTGGGTCTGTGTAAATAGTTATTGCACAAACGTATCGTCAAGATACAGCATCGTTGAAAAACAGATATTGTCTGCCTTATCCGACTGGTTATATCAATACCAGCTCGAATGTTCTAACTCATCTAATCATGATGACGAGGCCGATATTGCACTAAAGAACAAAGCATTAAACAAAGCTCGCCGCGACATCGAAGCTCTTAACAAACAGCTCTCTCGCACGCACGACCTTCTCGAACAGGGTGTTTATGACATTGATACGTTCTTGAACCGTAGTCGCTCCATAAGCGAGCGAATATCTGCCACAAATAAAACCATTGACGAACTATCTGCATCTATTCAGGTTGACAGTGAACGAGCCGCAAGTCGCGCTAATATTATACCAAAGGTTCAGCACTTGCTATCTGCCTATAACGAACTCCCAGACGCCCAATCCAAAAACCTGTTGCTGAGAGAAGTCATAGAACGCATTGAGTATATCAAAGACAAGCCATCTCCTCATAACGGGCCCTTTGATAATTTCGAAATCGTCATTTATCCAAAGTTGCCATCATCCAAGTAAACAAAAGCGACCTTTTACGGGTCGCTTTTGTTGTAGGTATCATGCGCAGTATAATAAAGTTGTTTGTGGGGAAAAGGAGGAACAGCGGCGCGAGCCATTGTTCCGATTTAATAAAAATCGGAACAAGCGATGCAACGCTTGTTCCGACGTCATTCTGCGCGATTTTTTCGGCCGGCTCTCTATATTACAGAGCGCGACTTTTTTCCCGACCCCTTTTACGAGGTCATTCCGCCGTCATTATGGGGCGCAATGTGTTCTTTTCCCACAAAAAGGCCTTGACCGTGGTACCCTCCGGGGCGGGAGCCGTGAGCTCCGCGCCGCTGCCGGTCACGTCGGCGATTTTAACGGCTTCGAGACCGCCGCCCCTATATACCGCCAATATCAGCCATGTGTCCGGCCTTTCGGCGGCCAGCGTCAGTACGGCCTTGGCGTTGCCGCCGTCGGTGGTGACCGTCAGGCTGCCGGCGGGCTTAGCGTCGGACCTGTAATAGCCGATGGCCGCGCCGGAGCCCGCCATATCGGTGTTGGCCTCCGTCCTTACAAGCTCGTAACCGTCTATGCTTTGGGGAAATTCATAATCGATATAGGCCTTATCCACGGACAGCTCCAGTGCCGTCTGGATTTCACTGCCGGTGTCGATGTCAATGAATTTGGCTTGGGGCTTGCGGGCAAGGCGGGCTATTTCGTTCGCCGAAAGGGTTATGTCGTATATGCGGAAGTCGGCGACGCTGCCGTTGATATCAGGATTATCGTTGGCGTTTTCGTTGAAGGTTTTCCAGCTTGTGCGGCCGATAAAGCTGCCCTTAGCGTTCAGATAGTCCTCGATGAGATTTGGGGCGGGATCGTAGGTGGTATCCGCAGCGGCCTGTACGCCGTTAATATACAGCGTCAGCGTGCCGTTTTTATATTTGGCGGCAATATGAGTCCACTCGTTCAGCTTCAGGCCGGGGCCCTTGGCCGATTTGGTATCGCCGCTGCTGGTCTTTAGGCCCGAGGATGTCATGTTTGACGCCGCATGGGCGAAAATGCTTGACCTTTGCCCGCGGCATATATCAAACAATCTGCTGTTTTTTACGTCGGCGTTCATTTTGACCCAGGCGGTCACGGTGTACTCCTTCATATGCTTTGTGAGGCCGACCGGGAGCTTTATAACGTTGTCCGGGGTAAGGCCGGCCGCGCCGCCGGTGACTGTCGGATTGCCCTCCGGCGCGGCGTCAAGGCCGTTGCCGGTAACGTCTGTCAGTCCGTCCACAAAGGTATAGCGAAGCAAGGGGGCGGTCACGGCGAAGTCAATACTTTCGTCCGTGTCGGTGAGGGTATACCGGCCAAGGGCGGTTATATTCGCCCTGAGCAGACCGTCGCCGCCGGTCTCGCCCAGCAGCTCCCCGTCCTTATAAAGGCGCTGCTTTTTGCCGTTTGATTTTACAACAAGGGTCATTTCGCCGGTTATTTCTCCGTCCAGAGTGAGAACGTCGCCCTCTCGTGAGGCGGTGAATTTTGTCCCCAGGGGCACGTTGTCGTTGCTGCCGGTGAGGGTATAGTTTCCGTCCGTGGCCTTATATACGCCGGGGGTGTACTCGCGGTTTTTCTTCGCCAGCAGGTCGACGGCCTTGGCGTTGAAGTCCTCGCTGTCGGTAGTGGCGTTGTCCACCAAAAGTATGGGCAAAATCTCGCTCCATGCGTCATATCTCGGGTCGTTGATGATCTTCGGGTTGTTTTTGTCGGCGTCGGCCAAAAGATTTGGCGGAGGGTTATTAAAAATGTCAAAGGCGCTTGGGGTCGTTTGGGCCTGCATCACTCGCAGCCGGTAATAAAATCTGTCGGAATTATTCTGCAAATAGTCAATTTCCTGGCTCAGCGACTCCATTATTTTTTCATAACCGCCATAGGTATTTGTCCAATAGGAACGCACATAGCCGTCGTCCTTAGTAGAGTCGCCGTCGTCGTTGCGCCTATTGATAAAGCGGTTGTCCGCCCAGGAGCCGGTGACCTGACCAATAAGCACTATTGCCGGACGCGTGCCGTTGTTGGTGAGGGAGCCGTATGTATATGTGTTGACGCTGCCGTTTCTTGTATATACGTACTGCGTCACGCCGTCCTCTGCAAGCTTGTTAATAAGGTCTTTCCACGACTGCTGAGTGGCTGACGCATTGCTTCCGTTGTGAATATCTGCAAGGCTTTGGAAGTCCAGTATTATGATCTCGCCGGGGTGATTTTTTGCCCATGCGGCGATTTTCCGGGCTATACCGCCGGGGCCGGTCAACTGGTCGGAGATGCGGCCGTGAGTTGTATAGAACTCGCCGCCGTTTTTATATCGGGACAGACGCACGTCAAAATATCGCACGCCTTTGTTCAGCATGGTTTCCACATCGGCGCTCTGAGCCTTTGACATATTCAGCGCCAGGCTTTTCCATGTGTTGTTATCCGCAGCTAAGGCGGAAGAGCCAATTGGGTTGTTTTCCAGCTTTATATTTGCCGTGTCCGGGTCGGAATTTTCGTTCAGCCCGGCGGTAAAAGCGTCGTGGGCCCCCAGCATATGCAGCTCGATTAGCCGCGCGTAGTTGGGAACATTGTTCCTGAAAAACCATTCTCCGCTGTCCTCGGCATGGGCAAGGCCAAGGGTCAGCATCAATATGGCAAAAATTGTCATAAATTTAGCTTTCATTTTTCGCGCTCCTTTCTATTATAAATTAATTATACCATTGTTTTGCAGCCTTGTCAATACCGCAAATACCCATTGCGTTTTTGAAAAAAAGGTGATAAAATATAAGGGAGGGGAGGCGGGAGCGTGACATATGACGGTATTGCGGCGGGGGAATTCGTTTCCCGGCCAAACAGGTTTATCGCGAACGTAATCGTTGACGGCGCGGCCCAGGTATGCCACGTTAAGAATACCGGCCGGTGCAAAGAGCTTTTGCTGCCGGGGGCCCGTGTCTTTGTGCAGCGGGCGGACAAGCCGGAGCGTAAAACTAAATATGATTTAATATCCGTATATAAAAATGATATTTTGATAAATATGGACAGCCAGGCCCCTAACAAGGTGTTTGCGGAATGGGCGGCGGAAAGCGGATTTTTCGGCAGACCAAGCCTGATATTGCCCGAACGCCGCTACAAAAACTCCCGATTTGATTTTTACATCGAGACCGGGGAAAGGAAGATATTTGCCGAGATAAAGGGCGTAACTCTGGAAGAAAACGGGGTAGTTATGTTCCCCGACGCGCCCACCGAGCGGGGCGTCAAGCATCTGCGGGAATTGACGGACTGCGCCGCCGCGGGTTATGAGGCTCACGTGTTTTTCATCGCCCAAATGGCGGAGGCGCGGCTGTTCCGGCCCAACCGCCAAACCCACCGGGAATTTGCCGACGCCCTCGCTTTTGCGTCGAGGGGCGGCGTTCGGGTCTCATGCCTCAAATGCGCCGTCACGCCGGAAACATTGAAAATAACCGATTTTATAGACGTTGAATTGGAGGAATGAATATGACTGTAGTTACACTTGGCAAGACCGGCATAACCTCGCCCAAAAGCGCCTTCGGCGCACTGCCCGTTCAGCGGGTCTGCGAAAAAGACGCCGTAAGGCTGCTGCAAAAGGCCTATGACGCGGGCATCACCTTTTTTGACACCGCCCGCGCTTATTCCGACAGCGAAAAAAAGCTGGGCCTGGCCCTGTCCGAAGTAAGGGATAAAATACATATAGCTACCAAAACCATGGCGTCAACGGCGGAGGGCTTTTGGCATGACCTGGACGCCAGCCTTACCATGCTTAAAACCGACTATGTTGATATTTATCAGTTCCATAATCCGGCCTTTTGCCCAAAGCCCGGCGACGATTCGGGTCTGTACGAGGCTATGCTGGAGGCCAAGGCTCAGGGTAAGATACGCCATATCGGCATAACCAATCACCGGCTTGGCGTTGCGGATGAGGCGGTGCGCTCGGGTCTGTACGAAACGCTGCAATTCCCTTTCTGCTATCTGGCTACCGAAAAGGACGTGGAGCTTGTGAAGCTTTGCAAGTCCGAAAACGTGGGCTTTATCGCCATGAAAGCCCTGTCCGGCGGACTTATTACCCGGTCCGACGCGGCATATGCGTGGCTCTGTCAGTTCGACAACGTGCTGCCCATCTGGGGCGTACAGCGGGAGCGTGAGCTGGACGAGTTCCTGAGTTATATGGACGCCCCGCCCCGTATGACCGACGAACTTGCGAACCTGATAGAAAATGACCGCAAGGAACTCATAGGCAGCTTTTGCCGGGGCTGCGGCTACTGTATGCCCTGCCCCGCGGGCATCGAGATAAACAACTGCGCCCGTATGTCTCAGCTCATCCGCCGCAGTCCGTCG
>CANRHW010000109.1 GCA_947630525.1 uncultured Clostridia bacterium
CTTTATTGGCCCTTTCGGCGTCGAGGAGGACTTGGCGGGCTTTATGAGGCAGCCCGGCTTCGGGCAGACTTATGTGGGTCTCCTCGCATATATCCGTAAGGACATCATACAGGGCGTCGAGATTATGCCCAAAATAATCGGGGAAATTCAGCTCTCTGTCCAGACGGCAGTACAGCGTGTCAAGGTCGGCTACGTCCTCATGGCTCAAATAAACTGTTTTCATCTTCTTCTCCTTCATAAAGTTCCTCAAAGGTGCTGTAATGGTCTTCCGTATAGTAGATGTACCCGTCGTCAGAGTAGACTATGCGTTTGGCGTTGCGCCGTCCGCCATCGTAGTCGATGTCGCATTCCCTATAGTCGTTCTCCGGCAGGAGCCCCTCATAGTTACCGTAGTGACTGCCGCCGATAGATTTGCCCGGAGCAACATCCCAAAGATTGCCCTTACGGCTGTCCCAGCCCAGGTCTCTGGCTTCTTCCTTTGTTATGTAGTTCTGGGGCGGCTTGCCGTACTCGTGGAGATAGAGCGCCACGTCCTCTTTAGACGTATATGAACCGTCCTCGTCAAGCAGGGGAGAGTCGTCCGTTCCGCTCGGTATATCCCGTTCGGGAACACTGTCCGTTATAACGTTCCCATCAGCCGCCGGCGGCGTTTTGTCGTCAGTCTTCGGCAAGAAAATATACAAGCCGGCTGCCAGCAGCACCAAGACCAAAACTGAAAGCCCGGCTTTTAACAGCTTTTTAATATCCATATTGCCTCCTCCTTATAGCACAGGGTTCGACTCCCCTGTGCTATACCATTTTATGGAAACACCTTATCACAAAAAACATTTTGTCAATAATTTTTACATTTTTTTAAATTCCTTGTAAAATTATGTAGTATATGATATAATTATGTAAAAAGGGTCAGAAAATGGAGGAAACGATTCGAAAAAGACGGTGACTGGAAGTTGAGGAGATATATTTACGGCCTTTTGCACAACTCTAACGCTCACCGGCGCGACGGCCTGTGCTATGATTGGTTCATTATGATAGTGGCCATAATCAGCGTTGTGCCCATGATGTTCAGGGATAATTCAGACCCGATTTTCAAGACGGTCGAGTCAGTGACGGTTTATATCCTGTTTTTCGACTATATACTGCGCTGGATGACGAACGATATGAGGATGAAAAACAATTCCTGCTGGGCCTTTTTCATCTATCCCTTTACGCCGCTGGCGCTGATGGACATAGCGGGGCTGCTGCCCACATTGGGGCTGCTGCCGCCGAGCTTTATGATATTGAGGATACTGCGCTTGGTCAAGCTGCTGCAATACTCCCACAGCTGCCGCCGCGTTATCAATGTCTTTCGCAAGCAGGGGCGGACGCTGGCCTCGGTGATGATAATAGCAGTGGCCTATATTTTCATCTCGGCCCTTGTAATGTTCGTCTATGAACCTGCGGATAATTTTCCTACCTTTTTTGACGCCCTTTACTGGGCCACCACCGCTTTGACGACGGTAGGCTACGGCGATATTTACCCGACCTCGGATATAGGCCGGTTCATAAGCATGGTGTCTTCATTTTTCGGCATAGCCATAATCGCCATGCCCGCCGGTATTGTGACCGCGGGCTTTATGGAGGAGCTCGACTCCGAAGAAAAGGAGAAGAAAAAAGAGCAGGAAAGGGGGGACTGCGGCAATGAATGACGAAAAAAACGCGTAATTGCAAAATACGTCTCGGTCATGCTTATTGGCACAGCCATAAATATTGGGTTATATTGGATAGCCCATGTGCTGAAGCTCCCAATGTGGCTCGACACGGTGGGCACCGCCGCCGTGGCGGCGATACTTGAACCGGCGGCGGGGCTCGTAATAGGTTATATTACCAATCTTTTCGAGTCGAGCGCCATTTACATGAGCGACACCATAATTTACTATGCCATAACCGCTTCTTGCGCCATCGCTTTTGGGGTTGTGCTCCGAAAGAAAGGGAAAATCTCGTGGAAGCGTCTGCCCGCTGCGGCGCTTATCTATTTGGCTGCGGCCTCTGCCCTGTCAGCCGCCATATCCGTATGGCGTGGCAGCCTGCCCAACAATGTCTGGGAACTTATGATTTATAAAAATGTTATTTCGGCCGGCGTGCCGAGGTATTTTGCCCTGATGTTTTCGGCCGGGGCCTTAAAGCTTGTCGACACGGCGGTGATGTGCATAGTTACGCCCCTTTTGTATAATATTTTGCCGGAAAGCATGAAAAATGTCGTGCATTTGAGCTCCGTCACGTGGAAGTCCCCTTTCAAAAGCCATGAAAAATGACGGCTTAGTGTAATACTGCGCGGGAAGAAACAGAGCTTGGGCTAAGCGCCCAAGCTCTGTTTTTGTTTACATAATTATACCGCAGGCAATTTTGGTTCCCGCGTTTCCGGCGGGCTGAGTCGTAAAATCGTCCGGCTTGCTGTGGATGATGATGACCTTGCCGACAATTTCTTTCACGGTAAAACGATTGGTCAGCACGGACATATAGGCGTGTCCATTGTTGCCGAACAGCGGCGGCAAATCGCCGGCATGGTACGGATGCGGCGCCGCTGTGGGGTCATAGTGCCCGTCGGCGTCCGCAAATGGGTCCGCCGCATTACCCGTGCAGCATGCTCCGCCGTGAATATGAAAAGCGAATATTCCGCCGTTGTCATTTTTGCACGGCAGGCCGCGTATTTCAGCCGTAACAATTACGCCTTTCTGCGTCTGCCTGAAAGTCACCTCGCCGCATATATCGGGATAATCTCCGCTGCCCTTTACTACGGCCCGTGCTGACAAACACTGTCTGTTCCTGAACATATTGCACCTCCCAAAAATAAATAATGTGGATTACCCACATCTATTTATGGCTTCGCCGAAATGCCCCTGAGAGCATTTTGGTTCATTTTATAATATGACCATGGAAAAGAAAGCGTTATATAGCTTCGCACGTGTGGAAAAACGTCACCTGTAAATGCGGTCTATTTCCGCCGCGTCGCGCCGTATCTGAGCAAAAAGTTCTTCGACCGTTGCAAATTCCCTTTCGGGCCGGATGAACCGAAGAAATTCTATTACCACAAATTTGCCGTAAAGGTCCCCTTTGTAGCCGGGAATATGAGTCTCGATGCGCAGGCCCTTATCGTGGACGGTGGGGTTAAGCCCCAAATTGGTCACGCTCAGGTGCGGGCCTCCCTCAAAAACGGCGCGGGTGGCATAGACCCCGTGGGGCATGGGCGGCAGATCGGGCCGTGGATAAATGTTCACCGTGGGGAAGCCCTTTGTGTGGCCGAGGCCCTTGCCCTTTTCCACCTTCCCCGCCGCCGAAAATGGCCGCCCCAGTAGCTCCGCCGCCTTATCCGGCCGCCCCTGAGCGAGGAGAGCGCGGATGCGGCTGCTGCTGACGGCCTCGCCGTCCACCTGCTTTTCGGGAATGATTTCAGTGTCAAAGCCCAGCTCGCGGCCCAGCTCCGTCAGTTCGTCAGCGCCCAGCTGGTCGCAGCCGAAGCGGTAGTTATAGCCGCAGACCACCTTTGCCGCGTTGAATTGGCTGGCGATGACCCCGGACGCAAATTCCCGCCCGGTCATGTTCAGCAGGCCGCCGGCCGCGGGCAGCTGTACCAAACGCGCGCCCAAAGCTGTTATCAGCCGCAGCTTTTCCCAAGGGTCGGTCAGCATAGGCGGCGCCTCGCCGCCAAGAATTAGCGACGGCGGCGCGTCAAGGCTCAGGGCAAGGGCCTCCAGGCCGGACGCGCGGGCGGCGCGAACCGCCGAAAGTATTATGTCCCGGTGGGCGATATGTACCCCGTCAAAATAACCAAGGGCAAGTACGGTCTTTTCTTTGCGTTGTTCCATGTTTATCTCCAATCTGCCGCGGAGCGGCGAAAAAATGAGCCCGTCAATAAAAGCCTTTTACGGTTTTAAGGCAGCTCCGGCCGTCTGCCTCGCCCCGTTCCGACAGGGCGATAAAATCTCCGCCCGCGTCGTAGACCCTAAACCGGTCCCCCGGCGGGAAGCTGTCAAAATATGGCGACACGCCGTTTTTTACCATGAGGCTGCGCCGCGCATCCAGCCGTATTTCCGGTAGGGAGGCGAACATTTTGTCTATGGGTATGACGGCCTCCGCCAGCCGGCCTTGGGCGGCGAGAGCCTCCAGCTCCTGAACGGTCAGCGCGTCGGCCAGCTTTAGGCCGCCGCTTTCGGTTCGGCATAGACTTTTTAAACAGGCGCCGCAGCCCAGCGCCGCGCCTATGTCCGCGCCCAGGGTGCGGATGTAGGTGCCCTTGCTGCAGCGGACGTCCACGGTCACAACAGGCGGCTCTATGCGCAATATGTCAATGGAATACACCGTCACCCGGCGGCGTTCGCGCTCTACCTCGATGCCCTTGCGGGCCAGCTCGTAAAGCCTGTGCCCGCCCACCGAAATGGCGCTGTACATGGGCGGCAGCTGCTCTATTTCGCCCACAAAGCTCATGACGGCCCGGCGGATTTCATCGGGCCCGGCGGTGACGGGATTTTGGGCAAGTATATTGCCGTCCATATCCAAACTGTCGGTGACGGTGCCGAGCAGGATATCAGCGGTGTAACGTTTGTCCCGAGCCGTAAGCAGCTCCGCCGCCCGCGTGGCCTTGCCCAGCAGCAGCGGCAGCACTCCTGTGGCCGCCGGGTCAAGGGTGCCGGTGTGGCCGATTTTTTTCATATTAAAGATTCGGCGCGCTGCCCCCACCATTTTGTGAGAGGAACAGCCCGCCGGCTTGTTGAGGATTATCAGTCCGTCCATATGCAAGCGCCTTTCAAATCATCGTTGGATGCAATAATTTTTTCCATTTCCGAAACCACGGTGCGGACAGCCGCGTCCATATCGCCGAATTTAAGGGTGCAGCCGGCGGCCCGCATATGGCCGCCGCCGCCAAGGGCCACCGCGGCCCGGCGCACGTCGTAATCCTCCTTGGAACGGAAGTTGACGCGGATTTCGTCCGGGCCCCGGTGTGACAGAAAGGCGCTCATAACCACGCCGTCTATCTCACGGGGGAGAGACGCGAGAACCTCAGTGTCATGGCTGTCGGCCTGATATTTTTTGTACATTTCGTCGGTGACATAGGCCGTTGCCACCTTGCCGCCGCAGTGGAGCTCCACCGTGGCAATGGCCTCGCCCTGGAGCCGAAGCTGGCGGTAGGTCTTGCGGTCGTAAAGCTGTTCGCACAAATAGGCGGTGTTTATGCCCATATCCATTATCTCCGCGGCCATGCGCAGAGTGTGGGCGGTAGTCGAGGCATAGCGGAAGGAGCCCGTATCGGTCGAAACCGCGCAGTAAAGGTAGGCGGCAGCCTCCTTGGACAGGGGTATACCCGCCGCTTTGAGCATGTCGAAAATTATTTCGCCCGTGGCCGGCGCCGCGGCGTCCACATAGCAGAGCCGGGCAAAATCACCGCCGCCGCCGTAATGGTGGTCGATACAGGCGGTGTCGCCATGGGCGGCGAAAGCCGGGGCCCTGCGGCCGATGCGCTTGCCGTCGCCGCAGTCCACCGCGCAGAGGCAGCCGTAATCCAGCTTGCCGCCGTCGTA
>CANRHW010000110.1 GCA_947630525.1 uncultured Clostridia bacterium
CCAAGGTCTTGTGGGGCAGGAGCTCGAAGTGATGACCGACGGTTTTGAGGACGGCCTGTATTACGGCCGCAGCGGCGGCGAAAGCCCCGACGCAGACCCGCTGGTATATTTCGGCTCCACCTTTGAGCCCTCCGGCGGCGATATAGTTAAAGTTAAGGTTCTGGACGCCGGCGAATATGACCTTTACGGCGAACAGACTGACTAAAACAACATCAAGGAGGAAGAACTATGAATTTGCCCAACAAGCTTACCATGTTTCGCATAATACTTGTGCCGGTTACCATGGCGCTCATGCTGACCATGCACCCAGTGCTGGCGGGCATATTTTTCGCCGTGGCCAGTATAACCGACTTCTTTGACGGCTTCATCGCCCGCAAATACAATCTTGTGACCTCTTTCGGCAAGATAATGGACCCTCTTGCGGATAAGATACTTGTTTTTGGGGCGCTGCTGTGTTTTATTCAGAACGGCACTATCAGCGTCTGGCCCGTGGTCATTATCCTTGCCCGGGAGTTGTTCGTTACTGGTATGAGAATTGTTGCCGTGGACAAAGGCAAGGTCATTGCAGCCTCATGGTGGGGCAAGATTAAAACCAACGTTCAGATATTCGCGGTGCTGTTTTCCATATTCTTTGAATGGACCTTCCCCACGGCCTGCGCCGCGGCGGTGTGGATAGCCGCTGTCTTTACCCTTGCAAGCTGGGTTGCCTACATATTTGAAAATCTTGACGTATTCAAGGGATAACTAAAAAATGTTCATTGGGGACAACGCCGCGTAAGAAGCAAACAAGCAATAAAAATGATATTTCTACCCCGATTAAGGTATACAATTCCGGGTATACGGCACGGGAGAGGAGAGGCAAAATTGGATAAAGACCTGTATAAAAAAGCACCCGGATATGCGCGGCCGGGCCTATGCGCCGTCAGACTGCGCACCCACGGACTGCAAAATCCTCTGGGCATTGGAACCGAAGCCCCGGAGCTGAGCTGGGCGCTGAGCTCCGCGGAAAACAATCAGGTACAGACCGCCTACGAGATACAGGCCGCCGTGGACGTAGACTTTGAAAATATGTTCTGGCGTAGCGGCGAGGTCGAAACCTCAAAACCTTTCGGCGCCGTTTACGGCGGGAGGTTCATGGCCGGGCAGGAGATTTTCTGGCGGGTACGGCTGCGGAACGGGGACGGCGTATGGGGAGAATTTTCCGACCCGGCCCGGTTCGAGTTCGGCATAAGCGACTGGCGTGCAAAGTGGCTCAAAGCCCCGCAGACTACCGCGGCTAATATTTTTGAGGCCGCGTTTTCCGTTGAAAAGCCGGTGAAAAAAGCCCGGCTCTACTGTTCCTCACTGGGGATATTCGACGCCTTTATAAACGGCAAAAAGGCCGGGGAAGACTTTTTTGCTCCGGGCGAAACGGACTTTCGCAAGCGCGTTCACTATGTGACCTATGACGTTACGGGCCTGCTAAAAGGCGGAAAGAACGCCTTGGTCATCGAGCTTGGCCGGGGTATGTACGGCAGTTTGATCACCTCCGACGACAGCTATCGCTACCGCAAGTCCGACGGCGAAGCCATACCCGACGGTCTGCTGGGCGGTGGCCTTATGTGCGCCGCCCAGCTTGAAATCGAATATGAGGGCGGAGAAAAACTTACCGTTGTCACGGATAAAAACTGGACCGTCCGCACCTCCGGCACCGTTGTGAACAACTGGTACGGCGGCGAGGACTTTGACGCCGCGGCGGAGGGAACGGCCTCCCCCGCCGAAGAAACGCCCGCCCCCGCCGCGAAACTGGAGGCCAAAGAATACCCCGGCATAAAAATCCAAGAGAGCTATCCTGCGGCAAGCGTAGTTCCTATACGCACCGACAAATACCGTTTGACAGGCGACGGCTCCGACGCGGGCTACTGGCTTGTGGACATGGGCAGGAACGGGGCCGGCGTGGAGGAGCTCATACTTGAAGGAACCGAAAATATGAAGGGCTGGACCTTCAAAATGTACCCGGCGGAGCTCGCCAACGAGGACGGCACCGTAAATCAGGACTCCTGCACCCAGCGGGAGACCGGCGGCTACATAACCGCCTCCGGCGGAGGCTGGGGGCCGATTTTTGACACCTACACCGTACACGGCGACGGCAGCGAGCGCTGGCACCCACGGTTTTGCTACCACGGCTACCGCTATTTGGAGGTGCACATAAAGGACGCGGACGGCGTCGGCGTAAGCGAGGACCGCTTCACCCCCACAACGGCAAATTTCAAAAATCATCTGCTTTGGACAGACAACGAACGCACCGGCGGCTTTAGCTGCTCCAACGAGGATATAAACGTTATAGACACCATAGTGACCCGTTCGCTGCAAAGCCAGATGATGTCGGTATTCACCGACTGCCCGCAGATAGAAAAGCTGGGCTGGCTGGAGCAGTACAATTTGATGTTCAACTCCTACGCCGCCAGCTACGATATCCGGGCCTGGTACAAAAAGCTTATCCGGGACATTCTTGACGGTCAATATACAGCCGGCCAGCGGGACAACGGCAACAGCGACGACTGGGGCACCGGCCTGAAGTCCGAGGGCTACGTGCCCACCATTGCCCCGGAGTTCCGCGACATTGAGGCCTATGACGACGACCCCAACTGGAGCGGAGTAATTGCCACCGTGCCCTACGATTACTACATGATCTATGGCGACGCCTCGCTGATGGCCGAGGCCTACGCCGGGGCCAAGGCCTATGTCGAATACCTGCGCAAAAAAGCCGGCTGCACGCAGGGCGTGAACGGCAATTCCACCGGCGACAACCTGATTTGGTCCGTGCTGGGCGACTGGGCCGCCGAGGACGGCTCCACCCCGCAGGAGTTGGTCGCCAGCTGCGCCTACTACGAGGTGGCGGACACCGTGGCCAAGACCGCGAAAATTCTCGGATATCCCGATGATGAAGCGAAATATCGGGCCCTTGCAGACGACATAAAGGCCGCCGTAAACGCCAAATATTACGACCCGGAGACCGGGCTTTACGGTTCGGGCAGTCAGGCCAGCCTCGCCTGTCCACTGGACGTGGGAATTGTCGAAAAGGAAAATATACAAAAAGTGCTGGACAACCTTGTAAGCGCCATCGCCTCTTACAACAGTCCCGACCGGGGCAGCAACGGCGGATTTCATCTTTCCACCGGCGAAATCGGGCTAAAGCACATGATAAACATCCTGACCAGATACGGACGCAGCGACGTACTGTACAAAATGTGCCTTAACAGGACGTACCCCAGCTATTTATATTTTGTGGAAAACAACGCCACAACGCTGATCGAATACTGGGATATGCAGCAGGGCCGGTCTCAAAACCACGCGATGCTCGGCCACATAAAGGAGTGGCTGGCCCACTCCCTCGCGGGCATACACAACTCGGCTCCCGGATATGAAAAGATAACCGTAAGGCCCTACATTCCCGACGATCTTGAAAGCGCCTGCGCGTACACCGAGACCCCGTACGGCGCCCTTTCAAACAAATGGGAAAAGCGCGGCGGCAGGCTTTATATGACGACTGTTATTCCCACCGGAACCGAAGCGGAAATATCTCTGCCGGAGGGCCTGTGCGGGGACATGACCGTGAACGGAGAGCGGCTCCGGGCTAACGCTGTCAAGGTCGGCGGCGGCATCTATAAGATAGAGGCGGCCCTGATATAGGGCTTGACAACAGGCATATCAGGCTGATGACAAACCCCATTAACAATGGGGAAAGCTCGAAAGGGAACCCCCTTTCGATAAAAAACATATAATCCCAGGGCGTGTACCTGGGATTATATACCTTAATCGGGGTAGAAATATAATTTTTATTTTAATAAAAATTATATTTCGTAAGCGAAAGCGCCCGATGCGGAAAGGGTTCACGCCGGGGGAACCGTGCGGGTTCCCCCGACGAGAGCGCTGACAAAGTCAGCGCTCAAATCAGTCCTTGACAATGGGCGTAATTTGTGGTATATTTATTTTACAACTTAATAGGCAGCGGGTGCCGGGCGTTCGCATAAGCGAATTGGGCCCGGTGAAAAGGGAAACAGGTGCAAATCCTGTACGAACTCGTCACTGTAATTACGGAGCCTGAAGCAATATGTCACTTATCCTTTGGGATTGGGAAGGCGCTTTTGGGCGATGATGTATGAGCCAGGAGACCTGCCCGCCGCCGGTACGCGGAGCCGCGGCTCCAATGCCACGAGTAATTGGCAGTACCTTACATGGCAATGAGTCGCCGAACCACGCGCGGTTTAAAGCGGCAAAATTTCCTTCATACTATGTCAAAAATGCTCGGAATAAACAAATTATTCCTGCGCTTTTTTCCTTGTCTGAGGAAAATTTTTCTCGCTTTAAACTCCTTCGGACCTTGCGTGATGAACCATCCTGCACGGCGCGCGGTGTTTAGCTCCCCATTGCCTGAAACGGACGCCCTGCGTGCGTTTGTTTTTGGTGCGCTTTGCTCTTGGCAGCAGCGCATTTTTTGTTTGGATGTGAAAGCATGGAAGAGTTAAAAAACGGCTCCTATACCGTGAACGTCAGTCTCGGCGGCGGAAGCGGCAGGGCCGAAATCGAAAGCCCGGCGGAACTTACGGTCAAAGACGGAGACATCAAGGCGGAGATACGCTGGAACAGCCCCTATTATGACTATATGGAGGTCGAGGGGCGGGAATATGTCCCCGTAAACAAAGGCGGCAATTCCATTTTTGTAATTGATGCGGAGCTGGACAGGGAGCTCGCCGCGAGGGCCGAGACCGTGGCCATGAGCCAGCCCCACACGATAGATTACACCCTGTATTTTGACTCCGCCTCTTTGCGAAGAAAGACCGGCGCCGCGCCGCTTATCGCGGCGGCAGCGGTGCTGGCGGCGGCCGCCGCCCTGTTATTGACGGTCAGAAAGAGGAAAAAGCATGAAAAATAAACTCATCGCGATTTTACGGTCTTTGTGCTGTATCGCCCTAACACTGCCGGTAATTTTGACAGGCTGCGGAAGCGGGCCAAAGGCCCCCGCCTTGACCGACGGCGCCGAGGAAATACCGGGCCTGACTTTCACCGAGCGGGCTGAGCTCAGCTATGCCAATCAATTTACCATCGACCGCTACGAGGGCGGCTATTCATTAATACATATAGCGGACGGCGAAAAATATCTCGTTGTCCCCGAGGGAGGAGATATCCCCGGCGGCCTTGACCCGAATACAAAAATAATAAAAAGGCCGCTGAACAATGTTTACATGGCCGCCACGGCCGTGATGGGCCTGTTCGACGCCCTTGGCCGGACAGACGCGGTGAAGTTCTCCTCACTGATGGCCGACGGCTGGTATATAGACGGAGCGAGAGAGGCCATGGAGCGGGGCGAAATGCTCTACGCCGGGAAATACAGCTTGCCCGACTATGAACTTCTACTGTCGGGCGGCTGCGGCCTTTCGATACAATCCACAATGATAGGTCACTCTCCGGAGGTTAAAGAAAAACTGGAGGAGCTGGGTATAACGGTGCTGGTGGACCA
>CANRHW010000111.1 GCA_947630525.1 uncultured Clostridia bacterium
TAAATCGCGGTAATAACTATGACAACGATTATAAATATGATAATGAAGATGCCCAGCCAGCCGCCGCTCTTGCCCTCGCTCTCAGGCTCGGGCGCGGCGTTATCGCCATCGGTACCGATGCCGGCCTCCGGATTTTCAGGCGTGACGGGCACGCCGGCGCCGGCAGAATCAATCTCCTGCTGCTTGGCGGCTATTTCCTGCTCCAGAGTGGCGATGCGGGTATCCTTCTGTTCCAGCTCCTGGGTGTATTGAACGGTCCTCTCGTTAAGCTCATTAACGGCCTTTTTGGCCCGGCCGCTTTGAACGGCGCTGCCGATTATGCCGCCGATTATAAGAGAGATCACCACCGCCACGGAAAAAATGACCATGCTGCGCTGGTTATTATTGCGCGGGGCGCGGGACCTCGATGTTTGACGTTCGTCCATAAAAAACCCTCCGTTACAACAAATTATATTCTATTACAAGTATATCACAATTTTTTCAACTAATCAAGACAAATTTATATTTTTTCCGAATTTTTTTCGCGCCCTATTTTTCCATCGCGTTCATTATGAAATCGCGGGTGCGGGGATTTTTGGGGTTGGTGAACATTTCCTCCGGGGCGGAGGTTTCCACTATGACGCCGTTTTCCATAAATATCACCCGGTCGCTGACGCTGCGGGCAAAGCCCATTTCGTGGGTGACGATTATCATGGTCATGCGCCGGTCCGCCAGACTGCGTATCACCCGCAGCACCTCGCCGGTAAGCTCCGGGTCCAAAGCCGAAGTTGGCTCGTCAAAAAACAGCACCTCCGGGTCCAGGGCAAGCGCCCGGGCGATAGCCACCCGCTGCTGCTGGCCGCCGCTGAGCTGGTAGGGGTAACAGTCCGCCTTTTCGGCCAGGCCCACCCTGTCCAGCAAAGCGCGGGCCCGCTCCTGGGCCTCGGCCTTGGGAGTTTTTTTCACCTTCATAGGGGCGACGGTCAGATTTTCAATCACCGAAAGATGCGGAAAAAGGTTGAAATTCTGGAACACAAGCCCTATTTTTAGGGTTATGCGGCTCAGGTCCGCCTTTGAGGCATAGCGGCCATCCTTGAACAGCACGTCCCCGTCGAGGGTAACAACGCCGTCGTCAATGGTTTCAAGCTGGGTCAGGCAGCGCAGCAGCGTGGATTTGCCGCCGCCGCTGGGGCCAAGCACGCTTATGACCTCACCCCGGCCAAGGTCAAAGGATATGTCCCGCAGGACCTCCAGGGAGCCAAAGCTCTTTTTTAAGTTTCTTACGCTGAGTACGGTTTCCATGGGGGCCTCCTATCTGTAGTAATCCAATTTTTTCTCGGTAATGCTCAGTACAAAGGTCAGTACGGCGTTTATGGCCAGATAAATTCCGCCCGCCACCAGATAGGGCAGGACGCTCACCTTGGCCGAGGCCTGAACCCGCGCGGTGTTCATGAGCTCGAATATACCGAGCACCTGAATAAGTGAGGTGTCCTTTACCAGATTGATTATCTCATTGCCCATGGGCGGGATTACGCGCTTGACCACCTGGGGCAGCACCACGATAAAGAAGGTCTGCGTCCGGGAAAGCCCCAACACCTTGCCGGCCTCCCGCTGGCCCATAGGTATGCCCTCTATGCCGCCGCGGAAAATTTCGGCAAAATACGCGGCGTAATTCAGTATCAAAGCCACGTTTGCCGCCAGCATACGGTTGCCGTTCCAGCTAAAGCCGAAGTTCTCAATAAGCGCGGGGCCGTAAAAAAGGAACATTATCTGCAGCATAAGCGGCGTTCCGCGAAGAATTAGTATGTAAAGCCGCGCCGGCAGGCTGAATATCCAAATACGGCTCATGCGCAGCACCGCCACCAAAAGTCCCAGCGGTATCGAAAAAATTATGGTCGTGGCGAACATTCGCAGCGTGATGACCGTGCCGTCCAGCAGCAGCTTAAAAACATCCGCGTTCATAGTCGTCCTCCTTGGCGTGAAAATCTGTGTCGGAAAGGGCGTATCCACTCTGCCCCCGCGCCGCCGTCCTACCTTGCGCGGCGGCCCAAAACAATATATACATAAATTATACCGCATTTTTAATTAAATGTAAATACCGATTTTTGTTGCATTTGTGAATTTTTTGAGATATAATAAAGCCAAAGCTTTATTATATTTCTGATTTTACGCGCCGCCGAATTTTTCCTCGCCTTAGGCTCGGAAACGGCGATGCGCAATTATATCATAAATTTTTTCAAATTTATGATATAATAAAGCCAAAGCTTTATTATATTTCTGATTTTACGCGCCGCTCAAAGCCTTTGGGCGGTATTAGGGGGACTGCGCCATGCGAATAACCGTTACCGACGGAACAACTGCGAGGTCCGGCGAATTTTCGGAGGGGAAAAAGGCCGGCGAGATAATTGCGGAGCTTGGCTTCGATTTCACCCTGCCCTGCGGAGGGGCGGGCCGCTGCGGCAAGTGCCGGGTCAGGCTTAACGGGGAGGAGGTTCCGGCCTGCCGTACGGAGCTTTTTTCGGACGCGGTCATCGAGATACCCGCCGGCGAAGCCGCCGTCCTCGGCGCGGAGGAGCGGGCCGGGCAGGCCTGCGGCGTGGCCATAGATATTGGCACTACCACCGTGGCCGCGGCCCTGTTCAGCGACGGCCGGCCGGTAAAGACCCTGGGCCGCAAAAATCCCCAGTGCGCCTACGGCGCCGACGTGATAAGCCGCGTCGGCTATAAAAATCCCGCGCTGCTGACAAGGGCCATAACCGCCCTCGTCCGGGAGCTGCGCCGGGAGCTGGGCCCGGAGGAAAACACCGTCATTACCGGCAACACGGCCATGCTCTCGCTCCTGTGCGGATTAGACGTGAGCGGTATGGGGGTCTGGCCCTTTACGCCGCCCTCGGCCTTTGACACGAATTTTGACGGGGCCTGGCTGCCGCCGTGCCCCGCGGCCTTTGTTGGGGCCGACGCCCTCTGTTCAATGCTGTGGACCCGCAGCCGCGGCGAAACCGCCCTAATGCTGGACCTTGGCACCAACGGCGAAATTGGCCTTGTGTGCGGGGACAAATACTATTTTACCTCCGCCGCGGCGGGGCCCGCTATGGAGGGGGCCGGCATCGGCAGGGGCATGGCCGCCGAACCGGGGGCCATATTCCGCGCGGACGGCGGCGGCTTCCAGGTAATCGGCGGCGGCGAGCCCAAGGGCATTTGCGGCAGCGGCCTGGCGGACGTGATGGCGCTGATGCTGGACGGCGGCGCAATGGACGCCGCCGGCGCGATAAAAAGCGACTACGAGATACACCGCAGCGGCGTTTTTATCACCCAGGCGGACGTGCGGGCCTTTCAGCTTTGCAAGGCGGCGCTGGCCGCCGGCGCAGGCACCCTGCTTAAAAAATGCGGCCTGAGCGCCGGCGACCTCGACAGGGTCTACCTTTCCGGCGCTTTGGGGAAAAATATAGACGTGAAAAACGCCGTACGCACCGGGCTTTTGCCCGATCTGCCCGAAGAAAAATTCGTCCCCATAGGCAACGGCGCCCTCATGGGGGCGGCGCTGCTGCTGGACGAAGACCGCCGCCGCGAGATACGCTCCATCGCCGGCGGCTGCACCTGCTTCGACCTGGCCGCGGACCCGGACTTTGCGGAGAGCTTTATACGCGAAATCGACTTCCCAAAGCGGGGCTAAACCCGCCGCGGCTTGCAAAAAAGCAAAAACCGATAAAAAAATTACATAAAACGCTCTTTACTATTTAATTAAATTGGTGTAAAATAGATTTCGGATTTTGAGAAGTCCCAATCTTTCTTAAGGAGATGTATTTACATGAAGAAGTTTATGGCACTGGTACTTGTCCTGGCGCTGGCTTTCGCTTTTGCCGCCTGCTCGGGCAATACCGACAATGAAGACGTGAACAATGTAAACGAGCAGCAGCAGGACGTGGCCGACGGGCAGCAGGAGGTTCAGGACGAGCAGCCCGAGGATGAGGGCAGCGGCCTTGTCATTCTTGACGAAAGTCTCGCCCCCGAGGAATACGGCATTGGCTTCCGCAAGGAGGACGAAGCCCTCTGCTACGCCGTTGAGGCCGCTCTTTCGGAGCTCAAAGCTCAGGGCAAGCTGGCCGAGATTTCCGAAAAGTGGTTCGGCGAGGACAAGATAGTTTTTGAGTCTGACGCCGATATCGCCAACGTGGGCCTGACCACCCTCCCCGGCACGCTCAAGCTCGGTCTTGACGCGTCTTTCCCTCCCCTGGGCTACACCGACGACCAGAACAATATCGTAGGCTTTGACATCGATCTGGCTCAGGCCGTATGCGATTTCTATTCCATGGAGCTTGAATGCGTGCCCATCATCTGGGACAACAAGGATATCGAACTCCAGAGCGGCAATATCGACTGCATCTGGAACGGCTTTACCATCAATGAAGAGCGCAGCGAAAAGTACTGCATGAGCAAGCCCTATCTTGCCAACCGTCAGGTCGTAGTCGTTGCCGAGGGCAGCGGCATCAATTCTCTGACCGATCTGGCCGGCAAGAGAGTGGCTCTCCAGAGCGACTCCTCCGCTTCGGACGCCCTTGAAGCCAATGAGGAAGTAAACGCCTCCATTGCCGAAAAGGTAGAGCTGACCGACAACCTTGCCGCCCTTATGGAGCTTAAATCCGGCAGCGTTGACGCCGTTATAATGGACGAGGTCGTAGCGCGCTACGTAATCAGCAACCAGATGTAAATTCGCTGGGCTGAAAATTCTCGCAAACGAAAAGGCCAAAAAATCGGTACAGGCGCTACCGCGCCTGTACCGATTTTATTTTACATATTCTACTTCTCTGTCTGTCTCAAAAATCGCCTCAATGCCGGCGGTGGCGGTTATCTTCCCGCCGCTGTCTATAAATATCGCCTCAAAGCCGCCGTTTTGGCGCCAAAAGGTCAGGGCCTTTTCAAGCCCCATGACGAAGAGCGCGGTGGAAAGGCCGTCGGCCAGAGCGTCGTCATCACAAACCACGGTGACGGAACGCAGGCCGTTTTCCGCCGGATAGCCGGTGGACGGGTCGATTATGTGGTGATAGGTTTTGCCGCCCTCCTCAAAGCAGCGCTGGTAGTCGCCGGAGGTAACCGCCGCCATATCGGTCAGGCTCAAAACCCCGGCGTAATCGCCGCCCTCGGGGTCCTGAACGGCCACCCGCCAGGGGCTGCCATCGGGCCGGCCGCCAAGGGCGCTGACGTTGCCGCCCAGCGAGATAAGGCCCGACGTGAGGCCGTTTTCACGGAAAATCTCAATGACCCGGCCGGCGGTATATCCCTTTGCGATGCCGCCGGGGTCAAGCTGTACGCCGGGGCCCAAATCGGCCCGATTGCCGTCTATGGTCACCCGGCCCCCCACCGTCTCCAAAGCGTAGGCAATCTCGTCCGCCGCCGGCACCCGGTAGGC
>CANRHW010000112.1 GCA_947630525.1 uncultured Clostridia bacterium
ACGCCTGAGCAGGAAAAGTCGGCCAAAAAGTTTAAAAGGCGCAAAACCGTAAAAAAATGGATAAAACGGATAATCGGCATCGTATTGCTGCTGGCCCTCATCGGTGGCATAATATGGTTTGTAAAATTCAAGAACAGCCGCAATGAGACCGACGCCCCTGTGCAGACCACCTCGGAGGTGACGAGGGGCAGCTTTGACAGCCGCGTGACCGGCTCAGGCACGGTACAGCCCATTGAATCCTATACCCTCACCAGCCTTATCGACGGTAAAATAACCTACAGCCCCTTTGACGAGGGGAATTACGTTAACGAGGGCGACGTGCTCTATAAATTTGAAGACACCGAGGCTCAGACCAGGATACAAAAGGCCCAGTCCGCTCTGCGCAGCGCTCAACAGGCTGCCGAGGACGCGGCAAAGGAGACCTCGCGTAGGGTAGAGCAAACCGCAAAGGCGATAGAAACTGCCCGGCGCGGCGTCGAAAAGGCCAACAAGGGCGTTGCCGACGCTCGGAAAAATATAAACGACGTCAACGAGCGCATAGGTAAACTTACCATCACCGCTCCCATTTCCGGCGCGGTAGAAGATCTCAGCGCCAATGTGGGCGACGACGTGAGCGGAACCCTGTGCAAAATCATTGATTACAGCAGCCTCAGTACCACGGTTGCCTTCAACAGCCGCCAGATACAAAGCGTCAACGTTGGCGACCGTGTGGATATAGGCATTGCAAGCCTTATGTCCAGCGTGGGCGGTTCCGTTGAAAAGAAATACACCGTACCCAACGCGGCGAGCGACGGAACCATAATGTATTCCGTCAAAATTAAGGTTGACAGCGGCGTTCGTCTCGCGGCGGGCACAAATGTTTCGGTCACGGTACATACGGCCGGCGGCGATGTGGAGAGCCCCTCCTTCGGCACTATCGTTTATGCCGAGCCCAAGGAGGTTATTGTGCCCGAGGCAGGAGAGATAATCGCCCTTACGGCCGAAAACGGCAATAATGTTACAGCGGGCGCGGTAATTGCGAGATTGAAGAGCGAAAGCTTGGAAAAGGAACTGGAAAACGCAAACGAGGCCTATCAGGACGCGATCATATCGCTGCGCGACGCCAACGAAGCTCTCAGCGACGCTCAGGAGGACTATCAGGACGCGCTGGCCGACCAGAACAGCGAAACCAACAATGACGCGGTCAAGGACGCCCAGACGGAATTGGAAAACGCCCAAAAGGCCGCCGAGGATTACATAATAAAGTCCCCTGTCACCGGCGTTATTTTGGAAAAGCATTTTAAGGCCGGCGACACTTATGGCAGCGACAGCAGCAATAAGACCCTTATGGTAGTAGCCGATATGACCACAATGGTATTTACCATAAACGTGGATGAGCTGGACATTTCCAACATCAAGGTGGGTCAGCAAGTGAATATCACCGCCGACGCGCTGCCCGGCAATATGTTCATGGGCAGAATAACCACCGCGTCTAAGATAGGCAGCGGCGAAAACGGCGTAAGCTCTTATCCCATTGAGATAACCATTGACGAGCCCGGCGAGCTTATGAGCGGTATGAACGTTACCGCCGAAATAGTTGTTGGCTCGGTTGAGGACGTGCTGATGGCGCCGGCTTCGGCGGTGTTCCTGATAGACGGTCAGTACTACGCCACAATAGTCACCCCCTCCGGCGACCCAGAGGTGCCCGACCAGGAGGAGCAGGTGCCAATAACCGTGGGCCTGCATAACGAGAGCTTCTATGAGGTCATCGACGGCCTTAAGGAGGGCGACGTGCTCCGTGACAACGGCATGGGTTCCGACGGCGACATGATGGGCGGAATGATGTACGGCTGGTAAGGAGCGTGAGCCATGAGTATATTAATGAGCTTTAAGATGGCCATAAAAAGCATCTTTTCCAACAAGGTGCGCTCCATATTGACCATGCTTGGCATCATCATAGGCGTGCTGGCGGTCATAGTGATGGTAAATCTGGTGAACGCCTCCATGATGGGTATGCGCGAGTGGATGGACAAAATGGGCACCAACATCATCGAGGTCAGCATATACCGCCAGGGCGACACCACCCGCAGCGTGGGCCCCGCCCAGATGGAGCAGCTTGCGCGTGACAATCCGGACGTCATTGAATATATCAGCCCTAATATCAGCGGCAACAAAACCGTAAAGAGCGGCAACCGCAATTACAACGGCCGTATAACCGGCGTGGGCGACCATTACGCCGAGATAAACAAGCGCGCCCTGAAATACGGAGATTTCTTTTCTTCAAGCGAGGTGCGCAACCGGTCGTCGGTGGCCGTTATCGGCGAATATACGAGGCAAAAGCTCTTCGGCAACAGAAATCCCGTGGGTCAGACCATAAGGATTGACGGCGAAGTGTTCACCGTTATCGGCGTGTTTGAACAGATGGAAAGCGAGCTTACCGAGTGGGGTGAAGACGCCGGCGTTTGGATACCGTATACAAGGGCTATGCGCCTTTTCAAAAGCAACGTCATCAACGATTACACCGTCACCAGCGTGGACGAGAATAACTCCAAGGCGGCGGAAACGCTAATAAGGAACTACCTGTTCAAAATATTCCAGACAGAGGATTATTGGGTCTACAATCAGGCCGAAAGCCTACAGGAAATGAATCAGGAGATAAACGGCATGACGTTCCTTGCGGCGGCTATAGCCGGCATTTCCCTGCTGGTGGGCGGCATAGGCATAATGAATATCATGCTGGTGACCGTTACCGAGCGCACCCGCGAAATAGGTATACGCAAGGCCGTTGGCGCAAAGACGAGGACCATACTTTTGCAGTTCCTCATAGAGTCGGCTTCCATAAGCTGTATGGGCGGCCTTATCGGCATCGGCTTGGGCATAGTCGGCAGTGAGTTTGCCACCATGGCCATGCAGCTGCCCTCGGTGCCAATGGTCGATCAGCTGCCGATAATACTGTTCTCCTTTGGATTTTCCGCAATGGTTGGAATATTTTTCGGGTTTTACCCGGCCTTCAAGGCCGCGAGGATGAAGCCCATAGACGCTTTGAGATACGAGTAGGAGGAAGGACATAAAATGATAAGGAAATTTATTTCTCTGCTGCTCTGCCTTGGGCTGGTATGCGCCGGGGCGGCGGCATATTACCCCGACATTCAGGACCCGGCCCTGAACAATACGGCCGAGGTGCTGAGCGTTACGGGCATAATTGACGGCATGGGCGACGGAACTTTCCGTCCTAACGACAGTCTTACGCGGGAGCAGTTCGCAAAAATCGCGGTCTGCGTCCTCGGCGATAAGGATAAAGCGGCGTCTTCCCTTGCGGCAACGGCCTTTACCGATGTTACGCCGGACAGTTGGGCTCGGGGATACATCTCTTATGTGGCGGAAAAGGGCATAATTTCCGGCTTCCCGGACGGCAGCTTCGGCGGCGGCCAGATATTGACCTATGGTCAGGCGGTGACGGTGCTGCTGCGCTGCCTGGGCTATACCGATCAGGAGATAGGCTTCCACTGGCCGTCAGATTATGTGAACAAGGCCGAAGCCATAGGCCTTAACAAGGGCTTGAGCCTCGCCGCCAATGACAGCATCAATCGTGGGCAGGCGGCGACGCTGGTGTACAACGCTCTCTTTACCGAAATGAACGGCAGCGCCGACAAGCTCATCAGCAAATCCGGCGTCACCGTATATGACGACGCCGTGCTTTATGGCAGCAATCGCAGCGACGCGGGTCTTATGGAGACCTCCGAGGGCAGCTTCAGGGCGGCTTCGGGCGCGGTAGGCCTGGAAAACAGCGCCGGCAAACAGGGCGAATTGTTTGTGAATAAGGACAAGGAGCTAATTCTTTTTAGGGATAACGGCCGCTCGGGGAAAGAGATAATCGTTACCGCCATCCTTAAAAACGAGGCAAAAAGTACGGTGGACATAAGCCACAAGGGCGGCACGGTAAGTATCCCTTACAGCGGAACCGTCTATTACGACGGACAAAAGACCACCGCTCTCGAGGCCGCCGGCGATATGACCATCGGCAGTACCGTCAGCATTTACTATGACGATGAGGGCCGTTATTCTTCGGCTTTGCTCAACAGCTATGTCATGGACGGCCCCTATACCGTAACTCAGGACTACGATCAGATATACGACCTCTTTACCGTAAGCGGCGAACCCTCGGTAATAAGGAAAGGCGTTTCCGCCAAATTAGAGGATATCAGCCGCTTTGACGTAGTATATTATTCGGCGGCCACCAACACTGTCTATGCTTACAATGACAAAATCAGCGGAATTTATGAAAAGGCCGCGCCCTTGAAGAACGCGGTCACTTCGGTGACTGTCAGCGGCAAGGAATATCAGCTCGCCACGGCGCAGGCCGCCAACAAGCTCAATGAAAGCCCCAGGGCCTTTGCTATCGGCGACTATATCACTCTGCTCCTTGACCGTGACGGCAAGGTGGCGGACGCGGTGGATACATCCGCTTCAAATATCAACAACATGGGCGTGGTGCTCAGCGCCTTTTCCCGGGTGAACGACAGCGGCACCCAGGAGCAGGCCGTCAAGCTGTTCATGGCCGACGGCTCGACCATGGAGTACGCCGCGGCCGACGATTATGGAAAATTCAAGGGTGAGCTGGTGCGGCTCAAATATGATAACGGCCGCATGGTACTCAGTCGGGTTGCGCCCATTTCCCGCGGCGGACGTATAGATAAGGAAAGCCGAACCTTTGACGGACTGTGGCTGTCGTCTGATTGCAGCATACTGGTGCTGGCCGACAATCCGGAGAATGGCGAAGCCGTGGTGAGAAAGGTTCGCCTCAGTGATATCCAGGGCAATGAGCTGTTGAAAAATCAGGTCATTCATGTTGAAATAGTGGGCGAGATGAGGGACGTAGCCCTTATGTACCTCAAAAATGTAAACAAAACGGATTACGAATACGGTCTTATAACCAAGACGGAAACCACCTCTCTTGGCGGCGGCACCAGGGTGCCCACAGGCGAGTATACCCTGCTTATGCACGGCAAGGAAATGACCGTCACGACCGGCCGCAGAGTATTTACAACTCAGGTCATCGGCGTAAATGAACTGGACAGTCAGGACCTTGTGGATACAATGGTCATTGGCACCGGCAAAAAATTAGAGGCCATCGAGCCCGACCGCATCAAGGCGGACGGAACGGTGTATAAGGCCGCGCCAGGGTTTGACATTTACCGCTACTATGATCACGAATACTCTCTTATTTCTTCGGAGGACGCATTAAATCTCGGCTCCGGCAGGGTAACCGTTTACGCCGACAGGAGCATGAACGAGGGCGGGCTTGTGAGACTTGTGGTCGTCCA
>CANRHW010000113.1 GCA_947630525.1 uncultured Clostridia bacterium
GTTTGCCGAAATGCTCCTTCACTTTGGCAAATGCGGATTTGATATCCGCCACATCCGTCACATCCATGCGGAAAGCGAAGGTCTCAACCCCGAACGTGTCGGAGAGCTTTTTCGCCGACTCGGATGAAAAGCCCGTGTAGCGCAGGTAGAGCAGACCGTCGCCAAGGTCTCTGCGCTCGATACTGTAGATGTCCACAGCTCCCCTTGTAACCGTCAGGTCAAGAGTTTCGTCCCCTCTCATAACCGTCATTACAAATTCGGTGCCTACGGGGTCATCCATATCGGAGCCCTTCATATAAGACACTGCGCTGTCAAGATTTGACGCGTTGTATTCCACCCCGTCGATTGCGAGCAGTACATCTCCGCTTTTTAACCCGGCCTTGCGGGCGGGGCCGTCGGGATAAACCTTTATTACTGTGATATTATCGCTATAGGCATTGACGCCGACCTCAATGCCGACGCCCACGTAAGAGCCCTCGATGTCTGTCATAAGACCGAGGGTACTGTTCCCGTCAAAATATTGTGAGTATGGGTCGCCAATTGATGACAGCAAGGCATTGATAGCTGCGTCTTCGGCTTTTTCGGCATCGTATTCTCCTATGTATTTACTTTCGATAATGCGCTCAACAGCCTGCAATCTTGGGAAATGCCCGCCGCCTACATTTATACCGAGAGTGGTGAAAATGAAAACGAACAACATGCAAGTCAGGCTGAAAGTCAGCAGCACCGCCGTAAGTATTTTACTTTTGCCGCTCAAGGAGAAGCACCTCCGATTAGAACTAATTCAGGTAATTAAGTGGATTTTGAAGCTCGCCGTTATAGCTGACCTCAAAATGGCAATGGGGACCGGTAGAATTACCGGTAGAACCGGCCTTAGCTATGACCTGCCCGCGCTTGACGGTCTGCCCCACGGAAACGAGGAGCTGACTGTTGTGGGCGTAAAGCGTGGTATAGCCGTTGCCGTGATTAATAACTATATATTTGCCGTAGCTTCCGTTATGTTTGGCAATAGTAACAACGCCGTCTTCACCGGCCACAATATCTGAGCCGTACGCCGTTGAAATGTCAATACCGCGGTGGAGGCTGTAGGTGTGGCTCAGCGGATGATTACGATAACCAAAGGGGCTGGTTATCCTTGTGCCGCTGGGCGCGGGCCAGGCAAACTTGCCGCCGGTATACTTGGACGCCAGATAAGACATTTGGCTGCGGCGGATTTCCTCCTGGGCCTTGCGCTCCTCCTCCTCATATTTCTTTTCCGCGGCTTCATAGGCCTTTTTCGCGGCCTTTTCGTCCTGTGAGAGCTTTTCGATAAGGACCTGCTGCTTTTCCAACAACAGCTTCAATTCTTCCTGGCGGTATTCAAGACTGTTTTGGCGGCTGCGCTGAGAGATGAGCAGTTCTTCCTTCTCTGTCTTGGCGTTTTCAATTATGTTGCGCGCTTCGACATAGCGGTCGAGAACATCCTTATCGTATCTGACAATGCTGCCTATAATCTCAATACGCTCCAGAAAATCGCTAAAGCTCTTGGCGCCGAAAAGCACCTCCAGATATGAGGCGCTGCCGTTTTCGTACATAATGCGTGCGCGAGTTTTGAAATCATTTTCATAGGCTTCCGCATTGGCCTCGGCCTGAGAGAGTTCCGCTTCTTTTTTCACTATCTCATCCTTGGTATTGTCGATAGCGTTGATGAGCGTGGCCACCTCGTCTTCCACTGCCGTGAGCTGACTGTCAAAGTTGGCATATTCGCTCACAAGATTTGCTTTGTTATCCTTAATTGCGTCAAGCTCCTCCTTTGCCTTGTCACGGGCGGCTTTGGCACTGTCAACGTCGGCCGCCATGCTCAGGCTGGGGTATAGGCAGGAAAACAGGAACAGTGCCGCCACGGCAGCGGCGCAAATTCCGGCCAAAATACGTTTTTTATCATGCCGTTTTTTAGCCTTGTTTTTAACTATACGGTCTTTTTTCTGTTTGTCCATGGTTATCGCTCTCCATTCAAAAGCGGCGGCTGCCGTTAAACTTTAAGATGACGGCGTATCGCCGATCTGCTGCCAAGGCTGCCCATTATTATGCCAAAGAGCATGAGCCCGCCGGAAACAGGCAGCGCAAGCTGGCTGAAGCTGTAAAGCTTGAACACGTCCAAAAACTCGGTCACTCCGCCAACGGCCATATTGTAGCCGAAAGCAATTATCACAATGGCGATAGAAGCGCCTATAACACCGACAATAACGCCCTCAAGCACAAACGGACGGCGGATGAAGCCGTCGGTAGCGCCGACGAATTTCATTATGTGTATCTCTTCTTCGCGGGCGTGTACGCTTAGCTTGATGGTATTTTGAATAATAAACACCGCTGTGATAAGCAGTATGAGCATAGCTATAAGGCTGCCGAATTTTATTATATCGGTAGCGGAAACGACTTTTAGGATTATATCCTCGCGGTTGACCACTCTCGCAACGCCTCTCACCGATTTTGCGGCAAGCTCGGTCTGTTTTACAAGAGTCAGGTCGTCGGGTACGATTTTTACGCTGCTGCGCAAAATATCGGAACCGCTCATTCCCTCAAAAGATTCGCTGTATTCCATGCCAAGCTGAGCCTTGTAATTCTCAAAGGCCTGCTCCTTGCTTTCAAACTCCGCCGATTTGACGTTCGGCAGGGCGGATATTTCTTTAAGTATACGTTCCTCATCGGCGGGAGTGGCCGCATCGTCGATAAAGGCCTGTAGTTCACATTGGGATGATATTTGTTCGCCGATATAATTTATATTAAATGCAAAAAGCAAAAATACGCCGAACAGGAACAAACAACAAGCAATGGTGACGATGGATGCCACCGTCATAACGGCGTTGCGGCCAAGTGAACTGAACGCGGTTTTAAGCGAGTACATCTAAGGCGTACCCCCCTTCCATTTCATCGCGCACAACAACGCCGCTTTCGAGCTGTATCACTCTGCGCCGAGCGTCGTTCACAATTTTCTCTGAATGCGTCACCATAACTATAGTCGTACCCATTCGGTTGATTTCCATTAAAAGCTTCATAATCTCGTCAGCGGTCTCGGCGTCGAGGTTGCCGGTGGGCTCGTCCGCAATGACAATGGCCGGACTGTTCACCAACGCCCGGGCAATGCACACGCGCTGCTGCTCGCCGCCGGAAAGCTCGTTCGGATAGTTCTTCGCCCTGCCCGAAAGTCCTACAAGGCTGAGAATGGTAGGCACTTTACGGCGAATATCCTTTTTTCTGGCCCGCACGACCTCCATGGCAAAGGCCACGTTCTCATAAACGGTCTTATTGGGCAGCAGGCGGAAATCCTGAAAGACAACGCCTACGCTCCTGCGCAGGTACGGAAGCTTTTTGTTTTTCAGGGTATTTACGGTAATGCCGTTAACTATAACGTCCCCGGCATAGGGCTTTATCTCGCCGGTGAGCAGCTTGATGGCGCTGCTTTTGCCAGCGCCGGTTTTGCCCACGAGAAAGACAAATTCCCCTTTTTCGATTTTAAAGCTGACGTTTTCAAGTCCTATGATATCGTTGTCATATATGACTGTAACATCTCTAAATTCAATCAAGGCAATGCCTCCATCACATTTTAGTGGGGTTGGCCACGAGGTACTTCTTGACCATAAGCGCCACTTTAAACACGATTGCGTGATCAAAAATACGCAGGTCAAGACCGGTTATCTTCTGAACCTTATCAAGACGATACACAAGCGTATTGCGGTGAACGTAGAGCTGGCGTGACGTCTCGGAAACATTAAGGTTGTTCTCAAAGAACTTCTGGATAGTGAACAAAGTCTCCTGATCCAGAGAATCAATAGAATCCTTTTTGAACACTTCGGAAAGGAACAGCTCGCAAAGCGTAGTGGGCAATTGATAAATAAGCCGGCCTATGCCAAGGTTTTCGTAGTTGACAATCTTTTTATCGTTGTCAAATACTCTGCCGACCTCGATAGCAATATTGGCTTCTTTAAAGCTGCGGGCAATGTCGCGGATATTGCCTGCGGTTGTGCCGATACCTACTATTACGTTGACCATCGCTTCCGCCTGGAGAGTGTCGACGATGCTGCGGGCCATTTTTTCAATGTCTTTGAATACCATGCCGTCCCGCATTTCCTTGACTATAACAATAGTGCTGCCGTCAAGGTCAATCACAAAGTCGCGGCTGTTTTCGGGAAAAATGCCGCTTATGATATCAAAAACATCAAGGTCCTTCTTATCGTTTTTCTTCACTACAAGAACTACTCTTGAAGCCTCGTACGACAGGTGCAGCTCTTTGCTCTTTACAAACACATCGCCCGGCAAAATATTGTCCATGATGATATTTTTGATAAAATTGGTCTTATCAAACTTATCATCATAGAACTGCTTCATATTGTCAATGGATATTGTAAGTATTTCGGCAAACTTGGCCGCCGAAGCGTCCTCTCCCTCCACAAAGCTCACAAATTCCAGCTTGCCTCTGGTCTCCATAGGCAAAAAGGTATAGCCCAGATAATGGACTGCGCCGCCGGCCGCTTCACACTTGGAAAGAATAAGGCTTACGTTAGCGTCGATCTCAGCCGGATTGCCCGGAGAGGTTATGTAGCCGGTATAGTCTATCATTCCGATCTTCCTGCCGAAAGCTTCCTTTAGCTGATAAAGCATTGTGTTCAGATACTTGCTTGCCATATTTCCCAATCCTTTCGCTGATAAAGATATGTAAGCCGCGATTGACCGAACCCAATACAATAATTATAACTCATTCGACAGAATTTTTCAATAGTAATTTGTAACATTTTTGAAAACATTGTAACATTTTTGAAAAATTCGGTCTATCGTGACTAAAACTCTATAATATTGTACCACTTTTTTTGCGAAATGTCAACAAAAATATTTGCTATGGACAGGCGCAGGGGGCTGTCAAAAAATTGTGCAGAACGACGTCGGAACAAGCGTTGCATCGCTTGTTCCGATTTTTATAAAATCTGAACAATGGCTCGCGCCGCTGTTCCTCCTTTTCCCCACAAACAATTTCATTGTTTGTGGGGGCCCCAATTCGCAAAAGGTTGGTAGCAAGCGTAGGCGTTATGAGGGCGGCTTAACCGCCCGAATAGCCGGAGCGCAGCGTGACCTTTTGCGAAAAAAGGAGGGGCAAGCCCTCGTGCGATGACCTTTTTCTTAGGAAAAAGCGTCGGAGCAAAGACGGGCTTTGCCCCGACGCCGCCGAGTGGTGATTTTCGTTTGTAGTTCAAGGGCATAAACTAAAAGAAAAACCGCTTTTTAAATGGCGGTTTTTCAACATTAAT
>CANRHW010000114.1 GCA_947630525.1 uncultured Clostridia bacterium
CCCACTATGACGACGAGCGCTTTGACCCCGACAGAGAGGAGCTGCTGGCCTCGCTGCCGGGAAAGGGCGTAGATATGGTCATAAACGTGGGCTATGATATGCCCTCTTCCGAAAACAGCGTGGCGTTTGCGGAAAAATATCCCTATATCTATGCCGCGGTGGGCGTACATCCCCACGACGCAAAGACCCTGACCGAAGCCGACTGCGCCCGCCTGCTGGCTCTTGCGAAGCATGACAAAGTAGTGGCCATAGGCGAAATAGGTCTTGACTACCACTACGACCTTTCCCCGCGGGAGGTACAGCGCACGGCTTTCGCCCGGCAGATAGAGCTTGCGAAAGAAGCGGGGCTGCCTTTCGTCGTGCATGAGCGCGAGGCCTGCAAGGACTGCCTTGACATTATCAAGGCCCAGGGAACGGGGGAGCGCGCCGGAGTTATGCACTGTTTCAGCGGCAGCCGTGAAACGGCTAAGATACTCCTTGATATGGGCATGTATATTTCTGTGGGCGGGCCTGTGACCTTTAAAAACAACGTTAAAACCGTCGATATGGTCAGCTATGTCCCACTTGACAGGCTGTTTATTGAGACGGACAGTCCCTATCTTGCGCCCGTGCCTCATCGGGGCAAACGCAACGACAGCTCCCTTGTCATCCATGTGGCGGAAAAGATAGCCGAAATAAAAGGGCTGCCGGTTGAGGAAGTTGCCCTTATAACAAAGGAAAACGCAAAGCGTTTCTTTAATATCGAGTAACAAAAAGCATCACCCCGGAATATTATATCCCGAGGTGATGTTTTTTCTATGAATGAAAATAATAAAAAGTGTTGGTGCTACCTTACATATGTGTTCTCAGTAGACGATGTTCCGCCTCTGCCGCTGCCGGTCAGGGAGGGCCAAATACCCGCCGCACTCAGCCCCGCCTCAGCTCCGGCCGCCGTGCCCGGCCCGGCCGGCTTTGAACCGGCCTGGTTTTTCAGTCAAAAGTTCCCGGAGGATGAAGAATAGCCGTATACATCCCCGCGGCTGACCACGGCTTCATAGCCGGCGCTTTTTATCCGCCGTCTCAGGCAGACCAGACATTCGGCCGCTTCTTCGCCGGTGCAGATTTTGTTGTCGTAAAGCTCGTACAGCTTGCGCACACCTACCGGCGAAAGATTGGGCATGACCACGTTAGCCCCGGCTTTGAGCCCCATTTCCCGTCCTTGCGGGTGTATGGTCCCAAGGGCGGTAGTGGAGGGTATGAGCGCCGTTGGGAACATGAGCCGGAGAATGGATACCATTCTTAACGTAAGCTCCAACGTCCCGCCTGCAAAATCCCTAAAGGGCGTGTCCTTGTGCGGAACAAAGGGCCCTATGCCGATCATATCGGGCTTAAGTTCACGAAGGAACTCCAAGTCTTCCGCGAGATTTTCCGCGGTCTGCCAGGGGGAGCCCACCATAAAGCCGCTGCCCACCTGATAGCCAAGCTCTTTAAGCGTGAAAAGGCAGTTCTTTCGGTGAATTGGGCTCATTTCCGCCGGGTGAAGCCGGGCGTAGTGCTCGTCGTTCGCGGTCTCGTGGCGCAGCAGATAGCGGTCGGCCCCGGCGTCTCTGTAGGCGGCGTAGCTTTCCCTCTCCTTTTCGCCCAAAGACAGGGTCACCGCGCAATCCGGCCAATGGCTTTTGATTTCCGAGACAATGCCGCATATCATCTCGTCGGTGTAATATGGGTCTTCGCCGCCTTGCAGCACAAAGGTGCGAAGCCCCAGTCCGTAGCCCTGTTCACAGCAGGCGAGTATATTCTCCGGCGTCAGGCGGTAGCGGTCAAGCCCGGCGTTGTCACGGCGAATGCCGCAGTAGAGGCAGTTGTTTTTGCACACATTGCATATTTCGATAAGTCCCCGCAGATACACGTCCGTACCGTAATATTTTCGGCGCACTCGGTCGGCCTCGGCGGCCAGCTCGCGGTCATAAGCGCCCGAGGTAATTACTTCTGTCAATTCCTTGTGCGAAAGAGAATTAATGTCCATTTAGCTCATCTCCTACTGTCCTATTTTAGCACAAATCATTACATATGTCCATACTTGTTTTTGATTTTGTTCGTAGTTTAAGGGTGTTAAATGAGAAAATTCGCTCGTAAGAGCGAATTTTCTTCATTAACTCATTATTTTATTTTCACTGAATGATTACAAATTTGCCCTATTTTTTTACGGCCCCGATTTAGTTGCTTTTCGCTGTCGTTGTATTAGAAGCGCTCTGCGCCGACGCAAAGATTTGAAGAACACGGTAAATAAGCTCCAGCGCGGAAAGAATAATGTCGTTGACATACTGGATATTGTACAGCTTGAAAAGCTTTTTGAGGCTCTCTATCTCTTCTTCGGTTGCCATTCCGCCGTCCCTCAAAAGACCATAGGCGCGTTCCTGGGCCTTTTTTTCTGTTTTAAGCGTTGTGAGGGAAAGTATGAATGAGAAAAGATAAAAGAGTACGCCCACCGCCGACGCAAAGACAAATATAAAGCCCTGAGACTGGAACAGTATAACGTCGATTATAGCGCCGATTATAACGAGAGGAATAAAGGCAAAGGGGCCGAAAGTTGTAATTGGAACAAGACGTACCCGCCGCTTCATGTCGGGGTCGCCCTCCTTATCAAGCACCGCCAGGGCCGACTTCTGCGCGCCCATAGCCAAGGCCGCGACGCTGGTCTTGCCCTTGGTGCGCCTTCTCAGCCGAACTTTTTTGAAATAGTGGCTGTAGCTGTTGCCAAAGAGCAGAGAACCGACGGTCTTTACCTTTATATGTTCAAGCCCATTGTCGTCGAGAATTTTCCTCGCGGTCTCTTCGCCGGTGAGGCCGGCGCTGTTTTCGCGCTTGTTGTATTTTACGTAGTTTATGCCGAGTATTATGCTCACTACAGTGGAAATTATGGTAACAATGCATATGAGCAGAGCCACGATTATCAAAGCCGCGCCGAGAGGGGTGTCAACGTTGATATCGTATCCCGCGTTCCTTAGAGCCTGATTTGCAAGATTTGTTAATTCAGTTAAAAAACCGTTCATTTGTAAATCCTCCTTTTTAAACAATATATTCCTTTAAGTTAATATATTCTGCGTTTGTTGGTAATTTCCTCTTTTCTTTCGACATTTTTTGATTTATAAAAAACCGCGGCAAGCCAAAACGGACTTGCCGCAGCGTGGTCGAAGTGGCGAGACTCGAACTCGCGGCCCCCTGCTCCCAAAGCAGGTACGCTACCAACTGCGCTACACCTCGATGTTGTGTTCCGGTAGAAACAACGGCTTGAAACTTGCGTTCCAAGCCGTGTGTCCCTGGCCGTGTGTTCTTGGTGGAGATAAGGAGGATCGAACTCCTGACCTCTTGAATGCCATTCAAGCGCTCTCCCAGCTGAGCTATACCCCCGACTGACTTGCTTATTATAGCACAGGCGGCGGGCTTTGTCAAGACATTTTTTCAATTTTTTCAAACTTTTTTGACGCGTTACATAAAAAAGCAACCGTCAGCGGACGATTGCTTTTTTATGTAACGGTAAGAGTTTTTACTTACCGAACATCGCATATATATGATACTACAATTTTATTTTCTTGTCAAGTGATTTTTCAGAAATTTTTTAAAAGAAAAATATGCCGGCCGGAATTATTTCCCCCCCCCGTGCGCCCCATTGCCGCCGCAAAATAATATCGTACATTCTAAGAAATATTAATAAAATGTTCATAAAAAACTGTTGACAAAGGCCCGCGAAACATATATAATGTAAATATACAGAAATAATGGGAAATAAAGAGAGGAGAATTAGACAATGAAAAAAAAGTGCATTTTTATCACGGCGTTAGTCCTGTGCGTCGGCATTGCCATCGGGGCCGCCGCGGCGAGCCTTGTGGAGAATATCAAGGCCGAACTTCGTCGGGATTTCACTATTGTGGTAGACGGCCAGACCAGGACTTTCTATGACGTAAACGGCAAACAGGTATATCCCGTCCTTTATGATGGCACAACTTATCTCCCCATAAGGGCCATAGGCGAGCTCATGGGCAAGGACGTTTATTGGTACGAAGATGAGAAGAAAATCGAGCTGCGTGACAAGGCCGACCAAGCCGCCGGCAAAACTTCTACCGTTACCGACGCTGATTTTATAGTCAGCGGCGATTACGGCAGCGATACTTCCACCGCCGGGCTTATCACCCTTGAACAGGCCAAAACCATTGTTCTTACAAAGGCCGGCGTCAGCGAGGCGGACGTTACCTTTACCAAGACCAAGCTTGACCGCGATGACGGTATAGTGAAGTTCGAGATAGACTTCATTACATCCGACACGGAATATGAAACCGAGATAGACGCGGCCAACGGCAATATAATTGAATGGGAGTTGGACGCCATAAGAGGAAAGGGCTCCGATAAGGGCATCGGCGTAGGGCCGGTCGTTCCTAACAACGGAACCGATACTGCCTATGCCGTCTCCATTGAAGAGGCTAAGGATATCGCTCTCCAGCGCGCGGGCGTAGCCGCGGCGGACGCCGTGTTCACTAAGCAGGAGCGCGATATGGAAAACGGCCGCCCCAGGTATGAGATCGAGTTTATAAGCGGCGGAACGGAGTATGAGGCCGATATCGATTGTGAGACCGGCGATATCCTTGGCTGGAAAACCGAGGTTCTCAAGGGCTATGAACAGGGCGTCGGCTTTGGCCCAGCCGTAAATAACGGCCATCATAATGACGGGCAAAACGGCAATGTAGCCCAGGGCGTTATAACTCTCGACGAGGCCCAGAACATCGCCCTCCAGCGTGCGGGCCTTGCGGGAACGGCCGTTACCTTTACCAAGTCCAAGCTGGAATGGGATGACGGCATCCAGAAATATGAACTGGAGTTCCGCTATAACGGCCGCGAGTATGAGTTTGAAATCAACGCCGCTACCGGCGCCGTTATCGAATACGACGTTGACTAATAAATGAAGTTTTAAATCACGCTGCCGCGAGTCATTATATGACTCGCGGCAGTCTTTTGCCCAGGCGGCAAAGTATTTCGTTTGATATTGTGCCGGCATCCTCCGCAAGGTCACAGGCGCGGAGCTGCTTGTCTCCGCTCCGGCCGATGACGGTTGCGGCGTCGCCAACGCATGCGCCCTCAATATCCGTTATATCGACCGTCACCTGATCCATACATACGCGGCCCACGATAGGAGCGTATTCTCCACGGATGAGCAGCTTCCCCCGGCCGCGGGAAAGGCTCCG
>CANRHW010000115.1 GCA_947630525.1 uncultured Clostridia bacterium
CGTAACCATTTGCGTCCCGTATTCATAATTTATAGAAGAAAGGACTGATATGATGTTGGCAACTGTTCCGTCCCGAACGTCGGCGTCGAGGCTGAAAAAAAGCCTTGCCGCCGCAGGGATAAAAAGTAATATAATACAGACGCCCTCGGCGCTGACAAAGGAAGGGTGCGGTTACAGTCTGCGTTTTGACGATGGCAACCGCGCACAGGTGGCCCAGTCGGCGCGGGAGCTGCGAATAAATATACGGGCGTTTTACGCCGAAGTGAACGGAGGTTATGAGATACGATGATATATCTTGACAATGCCGCGACCACTTTTCCAAAGCCGCCGGAGGTGCCGGAGGCAGTAAAGGACTTTATGATAAATTACGGCGGCAATCCCGGCAGGGGCGGGCATGAGCTTTCGCGCCTCGCTGGGGACATTGTTTATAGCTGCCGGGAGGAGCTTGCCGGGCTGTTCAACATTGACAATCCCGAGCGCATCGTATTTACAAAAAACGCTACCGAGGCATTGAATACCGCGATAAACGGCGTTGTTGGCGAGGGCGACGAAATTTTGATCTCCGCAATGGAACACAACAGCGTTCTGAGGCCCGCCGTCGCAAGAGAGCAGGCCGGGGCTGTGCTGAAGATTATCCCCGCCGACAAGGACGGCCGCATAACGCCGGAGGCCGTGAAAATAATGATAACGCACAGGACAAAGCTGGTCTGCGTTACTCACGCATCAAATGTGACTGGCACCGTAAACGATATCGCGGCGATTAACGAGCTTGTCCACAGCCATGGCGCACTGACGCTTTTTGACGCCGCACAGACCGCCGGACTGCTCGCTATTGACGCGGCGGATTTTGATATGTTCGCCTTTGCGGGACATAAGGGGCTGTACGGGCCTTTTGGCACAGGCGGACTGTATGTGCGCGAGGGCATATCCCTTAGGCCACTGACCTACGGCGGAACCGGCAGCGTTTCGGAAAGCGCCCTTATGCCGGACATTTTCCCGGACCGGCTGGAGGCTGGGACGGTGAACGCCGCCGGTATAGCTGGCCTTTTGGAGGGCGTTAAATTTGTGAAAAGACAGGCGCCCGGTGATCATGAAAAAGAAACCGCCAAAAAATTAGCGGAAAAAATCGGCGGAATTCGTTCCGCCGAAATTATGGGCGATAATGGCGTAAATGTGGTCGGAATACGCCTGCGCGGCGTGGACTGCGTGGACGCGGCCTCGACTCTGGACAGTGAGTACGGTATTGCGTCGCGCGGAGGCCTGCACTGCTCCCCGTTGGCGCACAGGAGCATGGGAACCATTGGCGGCGGTATGCTTCGCCTGTCAACGGGCGCTTTCACCACCGAGGCCGATATCGACGCGGCGGCAAAGGCGTTAGAAGATATACTGCGTTAAATCGCCCAGATACAGACTTGCAACGTCTCTATCCCAGTTTGGGCTTGCGGCGATAGCCCTTTGCTTGTCAAGCGGAATAAGGGGTATAGGGACTTCTTCGAGCTGCCAGCGGAGCCACTTTTGCGCGGCGTAGGTCTTTTCCAGATAAAAGCCGACGACAGAAGAGTTGAGCACTGCCGCAAGATAGTCTATGTCGAGTTGGTCAACGCGTGGAATGATAAGATTGCAGCTGTTAAGCGTGAGCCGCCCGCGCCGGTCCACCGCGAACACCGGCCGCCGCCCCACAAAGCGATAGACCAGTTTTTCTTTTGCGCGGTAAAGCTCCACAGGCGCCGCCTGTTGGCAGCTTTGGAGCCGGCAGTTCAAAAAAACGGACGGCTCTCTGATTTCAAAGGGGCTTATGTCGACGCCGCGTATCAAAGGTTCGCCGCCGGATTTGGAAAGTAAACGGCGGTTATCGCCGGTGACTACGCCAAGTGCAAAATCGGCGTTGTCACGAAGGTATATGGCGTTGCCGATACGGCGAATGCATTCAAGAATTGTGTATTCTTCGTCGGTGACGTTCAGGTTTATACAGCGTGGGTCGAGTTCCCGGCGGCCGATGGTAAAGCTGCCGTTGACGCTGCATCCCGCGACTCCGGAACCGCCGGCCTTCGCGGCTAAAATCACGGACGGGCAGCAGACGCCGTAGAAGCTGTTGTCCAGATAATCAGCAGAAATGAGCCCCGCCCCGGTTATCAGTTCCCGCCGAAACTGCGTATGTACACGGGTGGTCAGCAGCGCCTGCGGTATTATTAGTGAAAAACAGCCGCTGGGGTTCAAAATCTCCAAAATGTGCAAAACAAAGGACGACGACATTTCCGGCCGCCCGCCCCAGGGGGGATTGCCGATTACGGTATCGTAAGCTTCGTCAGAAGAGAGAAAATCCGCGGCCCTTATATTTTTGTACAAATAATCCGTTCCGGCTTTCGGATAACGCAGATAAAGATTTATACGGGCCAGCGTGACCGCGATGGGGTCTAAATCAAGGGCGTAAAGATTTTTGGGTCCGCATTGCTCCGCGGCGGCAATAAGGAAGCTGCCTGAGCCGCAGCAGGGGTCGAGTATCCGTCCCCTGAGAGGAATTTTACTTACCGCAGCCCGAGCCAGGTCAAGGGTAGTGTAATATGCTCCAATTCGCCGCCGGTGATTGAGAGGCAGGAGCGAGGCGTAAATAAGGCCGAGCACATCCGACGCCGGATCGGCGTGCCATTTGGCAGTAATAATTTTTTTTGCATCAGGGCCGGGAGCACAATTTTTAACCAAATCATGAATAAGCCTATCGCCGCAGCCCAGGGAAAGCTCGCCGCTAAAAAAAGCCCCGAGCCTGTTTGTCCCAGGGGAAAATTGGCGCAGGGCCCCCTCCGCCAGTACAAAAGCGACGTCTTTTTCGGATACTCCTTTTTCAAGCAGCGCCTTAAGTTCACCGTGGCCGCTTATGTACCTGGCGCAAACGCTCGCATTGTTCATCAAAGCCTTGTTCCGACGGCTATGTAGCCCGGCGGCCCGAACGGCTTCAATCGCCTCGTATGTGAGCTCGGAGCCAAGCCGCCCGGTTTTTTGCCAATTTTTTATTGTGGCCGCCGTTACCCCAAGGGTTTCGGCGGCCTCATCCGTTGACAGTTTGTTTATTTCACTGCTTGTTTTCATCGCTGCTGTTTCCCTCGTTTTTGAGGAGCTCCACGCTGACCTTGATATCAACGGCGCTGTCGTTGGTGCTTAACCGTGCGCCGTCAGGCAGAACGAGCTGGGCGCTGTAACTGTCGCCGTCCGCTGCCTCCGAAACATCGAGGGGCAAGGAGGAGATACTTTCTATACGCGACAGTACGTCGGCGCTGCCATAGACCTTTACCGTCTTGGGCGAATAATCGATTTCCTTTTCGACAGGCACCTTTGTCAGTGCTATGTTGAGGGGGACCGTCTTTTCACGCAGTACGGTGTATGTAACGTCAACCGTCGACGGCTCAAAGGATACTCCTGTGACGCTGTTGCCCTCGGCGTCATATGCCGTGAGGCCGACGGCGACCTTGTTGCCGGTCTGGCTGCCCTCGACGCTTACGCTTTTAGTCGAAACCGAGGCCACGGAACGCACCACGCTTTTTGCTCCGCGGACGGTTATTTCGCTCAAAACGTTCCCGCCGGAGGAAAGGGTCGTGTCAAAAACGCTGTAGCCGTCGGCGGGAGAGCCCACCATCTTTATGCTGAGCGGATAGGTATCCGTTATTATTTCTTCCGCCGAGACGGTTACCGTCCCGTGCCGGGATGAAACTACCTCAACCTTGTTTGAATCCACCGAAACATCACATATAACGGCGGTTTCGCCCTCCATCCTTATGCCGGAAACGTCCATGAGCACAGATATGTCGCCGGCCTTAATGTGAGAGAGGGCAATTCTGTCACCGCGCAGCTTTACGTCTATAGAGTTGCGGTTTGTCCCGGTAACATAATAACCTGCGGCTGAAAGTTCATCTGCCCCAACAATAGTTATCGGAATATCATTGAACCAATGGCTGATATTCGATGTATCCTGATAAGCAACATAAGCCCACAGGGCAATCGCCAGGATAAGGGAGCCGATTTTCAAGAAAGTATTTGAAGAACCGTTTACTTTTTCCATACTTTGCGACCTCCTATTTTGGCAAATACGTTTTCGGAGGGCTTTTTGTCAGTAAAGCTGAGCGCCTTGTTCAAAGCCTTTTTAAGTGTGTCCTCGGTGTAGTTGCGGCTGATGCTGCCGTCTGCGGCAATGCTGATTTTCCCGGTTTCCTCACTGACGACAACAACTATAGCGTCGCTGGACTCGCTCATCCCTATGGCCGCCCGATGGCGGGTGCCAAGCTCGCTGCTGAGAGATTCGTTGCGGGTCAGCGGCAAAATGCACCTGGCCGCAAGTATCTTACCCTCGCGGATGATAACCGCGCCATCGTGGAGAGGTGTGTTTGGGATAAATATATTTATGAGTATATCCCGCGACACATCGCCGTTTATGGTGCAGCCGGTACGGATTATGTCGCCGATTTTGGTGTAGCGTTCAAGGACGATTAGCGCACCTATCCTCTGAGCGCTCATTTGAGCGCAGGCGGAGGCTATTTCTTCGGCCACGTTTTCGGAGCTGCCTTCTTCGTCATGGGTAAATAGATTTGAAAATCTGGTGCGTCCAACTTTTTCAAGGGCGCTGCGCAGCTCCGGCTGGAAAATAATAAGTATTGCAAACATACCGATCTGCATTACGTTGCGTAGGATATAATTAACCGTGTTAAGACTGAGCCATTCGCTGACCCATGTTGCGGCAATAAACAGAAGGATTGCCTTTACAATGGGATTAGCGCGTGTCTCGCGGGATATTTGAGCCAGCTTATAAAACACAAAGGCGATGATAAGTATGTCAATAACGTCCGCCACGCGAAAAAGGGCAAAAAAGTTAGTCGCCGCTTCTTTTATGCTGTTGAAAATCGCCATATGCTCACCACCCCTGTTATTATACACTATAATTATACAGTAAAAGCGTATTTTAATAAAGGGTTTTTACAAAAATGAAATATAAATTTAATAATTAAAAAGCCCCTTTTGGGGGCTTTTTATTGACGGCTTATGCGCAGCGGGAAATACCATAAACAAATCCCTCGCCGCTTTGCGGCGCCGTTATCTTGGTATAATCAGGGCCCGCTTCTGCTTTAGCTCATCTTCGGATCTGATGTCATTTGCCGCCATCAGCTTGTCGCGGCTTATGTTGTAGCCCTTGGCTATTTCCCACAGTGATTTGTCGTTG
>CANRHW010000116.1 GCA_947630525.1 uncultured Clostridia bacterium
GCCGTGGATTAGAGCGTTAATCTCGTCCTTGTCCCTGTCGGCATTAAGGCTGCGGAGGGCAAGCTCCTCCTTTTCCGCCTCAAGCTTTTCCACCCTTTCGCCGGTGACCTTTAGCAGGCTGCGCTTCATTTCGGCGGCGGCGCCCAACTCTGACAGTTCCCTGTCGGTATTCGCCAAAGCCGAACGGAGCTCTTCCATTTCCCCGTTAGCGGCGGCGGTTTTTTCGGCAAGCTCGTCTATTTCACGGTCGGCCTCGTCCGCCGTCTTTTCCAGGGCGGCGCACTCTTTGTCAAGGCTTTCGATCTCCTCGCCCCGCCGGAGCAGGGCCTGGCTTTTGTTGATGCTGCCGCCGGTAATGCTTCCGCCGGGCTGGAGCAGTTCGCCGTCAAGGGTGACGATTTTAAACCTGTACTTGTTTTCCTTAGCTATGCGGTTGGCGTTGTCGAGATTATCCACGATCAGAGTGCGGCCAAGCAAGGCCTCCACCACGCCCCGCAGCTGCGGCTCGCAGGTCACCAGATCCGCGGCCACCGCCACGGCGCCCTTTGATGCCATCAGCCGCTGTTCGCCGTCAAGGCGGCGGCCCTGCTGAGTTGTCAGGGGCAAAAAGGTCACGCGGCCCTTGCGGTTCTTCTTCAAGTATTCGATGGCCTCCTTGGCGTCGGCCTCGGTATTGACAACTATATTCTGCATCGCGCCGCCGAGGGCCACCTCAACGGCGGTTATATAATTTTTTTCCGTGCGTATGAGCTTGCTCAGCACGCCCACAATATTGCCGCGGTATTTACGGCTTTTGTGGTCGGCGACCAGTTCCCGGACGCTGTGGGCGTAGCCCTCCAGGCTGCGCTCCATATCCCTGAGCATATTTAGGCGGGCGCGCTTTTCGCCAAGAGCCGAAACCGCGTTATTGTACTCCTCCTTTTTACTTTGCATACCGGCGTTCAACCCGGCGGCGGAGGCGGCGGCGCTTTCCAGTCTTTCGGCCAAGGCGGCGCGGTTCGCGGCGGCGGTCTCGCGGTCCTCTTCCAGCTTTTCGGCCTGGGCGGCAAGCTCGGCGGCCTCGCCGCGGGCGGCCTCGATTTCTCCGTCTATAGCGCAGCGGCGTTCCTCATAGGTCTGTTTAAGGGTATCAATGCCCTCCAGTCGGGTCTGAGCTTCGGTCTTTTTGCGTTCCAGCTCGGCGGCCTCGCCGCGAGCCTGTTCAAGATCATTATTCCGGGCGGCCATTTCCCGGGTGGCTTCACGGAGGCGGCTTTCCAGCTCGTCCAACCGGGTCTCGCCGGCGGCCAAAAGGGCCTCTAAGCGCGCGGTTTCCGCAATTTCCGCCTCAAGTCCGGCCCGCAGGCCCTGCTCACGCCTGTCCCAGTTTTCCAAATCGAGCCGGGTGCGGATAAGGTTTTCCTTAACATTTTCGATATTGTTCTCTATTACCGTGCGCTCGCTGTCCACGGCGGAAGCGGCGGCTTCGGCCAGAGAAAGCTCCTCCCTGACCTTATCTATTTCCGTGTCCTTTTCCCTTATGCTCTCATAAACCGCCTCGCTGCGGGCATTGGCCTCCCCGTGGCGGGCCTTGATGTCATCAAGCTGAGCGGAGGCGGCGGCAAATTTTTCCGCCGCCTCGGCGGCCTGTGCCTGTTTGGTATCAATGATTTCCAGCAAGGCGCTGACCTCGATGCCTTTCAGCTCCTCCCTCAAATCCAAGAACTGCAAAGCCTTTTCGCTCTGACGGCGCAGGGGCTCCACGCGGGTCTCCAGCTCGGCCAGCACGTCGCGCACGCGGACAAGATTTTCCTCGGTATGCGCCAGCTTGCGCTCGGCCTCCTGCTTGCGGTAGCGGTACTTGCTGATGCCGGCGGCTTCTTCAAACACGCCCCGCCGCTCGTCGCCCTTTTGAGAAACGATTTCGGCTATCTTGCCCTGACCCACGATAGAATAACCGTCGCGGCCCATTCCCGTGTCCATAAAGAGCTCGTGTATGTCCCGCAACCGGCAGGGGGCGCGGTTTATTATATACTCGCTCTCGCCGCTGCGGATCACCCGACGGGTTATTTCCACCTCGGCATATTCGCTGGGCAGGAAGCCCGAGCTGTTGTCAAAAGTCATGGTAACCTCGGCATAGCCCAGGGGGCGCCGCTTTTGAGTGCCGTTAAAAATAACGTCCTCCATCTTTCCGCCGCGCAGGGCCTTGGCGCTCTGCTCGCCCATCACCCAGCGTATGGCGTCGGAAATATTGCTTTTGCCGCTGCCATTGGGGCCGACGATGCCGGTTATGCCCTGATGTACGTCTATAACGGTCTTGTCCGCGAAAGACTTGAAGCCCTGTAACTCTATACGTTTAAGATACAAACGATCACTTCTCTCAAATTCAGTCTAACGTGTATATCACATACAAGTATAACACAGTTTGCCGGAATTTGCAAGATATGTATAAAAAATTATTGATTTCGTCATGAGATTATGTTATAATTTTTATAATATATTTTGTAAACAACGGAGGGCGCGGCATGAAGGCGACATACAAATCCTACGCTAAGATTAACCTTTCACTTGACGTCCTTGGCCGGATGGAGAACGGTTATCATCAGGTCAAGATGGTCATGCAAACCGTGTCGCTGTACGACACGGTCACTGTGGAAACAAGGCCGGAATCCGAAATAAAGCTGAGGACCAACCTGTCTTTTCTCCCAAGCGGGCCGGAAAATCTGGCCTATCGGGCGGCGGAGCTGTTTTTTGCAGAAACGGGCATCGAGGGCGGCGCGGACATAACCCTTGCCAAGCACATACCCGTGGGGGCCGGTCTTGCCGGCGGCAGCGGCAACTGCGCGGTCGTGCTGCGGGCGCTTAACCGGCTTTACGGCGCCGGGCTTTCGACACGGCGGCTTTGCCTGATGGGCGAAAAGCTGGGGGCGGACGTGCCCTATTGCATACTTGGCGGCACAAGGCTGGCCGAGGGCATAGGCGAAAAGCTGTCGCCGCTGCCGAGGCTGCCGTTTTGCCATATTTTGCTTGTCAAGCCGGCTTTTTCCATAAGCACGAAGTCGGTTTATGAAAAAATCGACAGCCGCAGCGATTACCGCAGGCCGGACACGGAGCAGGTCATACACGGCTTAAAAAACCGCAGCATACGCGACATTGCCAAGGGCATGGGCAACGTGCTCGAAGAAGTGAGCCTCAGCGACTACCCGGTGCTTGGAGAGCTTAAGGACAAGCTAATCGAATGCGGCGCCGCCGCGGCGCAAATGAGCGGCAGCGGGCCTACCGTATTCGGAATATTTACCGACCGGCGCAAAGCCGAAGAAGCAAAAAACAAGCTATGGGGCAAATATAAAACGGTTTATCTTTGCAATCCGGTATAAAAATTGCGGCTTTTGTCAACACTTCCAACAGAGGTGTTGACTTATGAAAAAAACATTAACGCTTATAATATCGGCCATTTGCGCCGTAATGTGCGCGGCCACCTACGCGTCGGAAACCAACGACCGGCTGAGCCGGGACATTGTGCGTCTGCACATAGTGGCCAACAGCGACAGCGAGGAGGACCAGGCCCTTAAGCTCAGGATAAGGGACAGGCTTCTTCAGGCCGCTGACGAGCTTAAATCAAAGGAGGACGCGGCAAATATGCTTGGGCTGTACGAGGATATAGCCCGGCGCGAGATTGCCAGTTCCGGCTTCGACTATGATGTTAAGGCCGAGTATGGGAGGTTTTATTTCCCCACAAAGAAATACGGCGGTCTGACCTACCCTGCCGGGGAATATGACGCGGTGCGCCTTGTCATCGGCAAGGGCGAGGGCCGGAATTGGTGGTGCGTGCTTTTCCCGCCACTGTGCTATGTAAAGGGCAGCGTAGACAGTTCGGCCGCGGCGGAGGAATTAAAAGATATGCTGTCGGAGGAGGACTACGAGCTGATAACCTCCGGCGACGGGGCGCGGGTACCCGTAAAAATAAAATTTAAGCTGGTGGAGCTGATAAATTCCATCCGAAAATAAGGAGACACTGCAAATGAGAATGAGAACGAGGGGACATCTCGACGAGCGGTTGGAGGGCTGCCGCCAGTTGTTTTTGGGCGACGGGCCTCTCCCCTCGCCGCTGCACATTGAAATCGGCTGCGGCAAGGGAGATTTTATAAACCAAACGGCCCGGCTCCATCCGGAGCTGTGGTACATAGCGGTGGAAAGGGTGTCCAACGTCATTGTGCTGGCCATGGAAAAAGCCAAGGCGGCGGAGCTGACCAATTTGAAATTCATATTGGGCGACTTTGCGGCGAATGCGGAGCGCTTCCCTGACGGCAGCGTGGACCGCATTTATCTCAATTTCAGCGACCCATGGCCAAAAAACGGCTACGCCAAGCGCCGGCTGACCCACGGCCGGTTTTTGGAGCTGTACAAACGTATTTTGTCCGACAAGGGAGAGATACATTTCAAAACCGACAACCGGGAGCTTTTCGAGTTTTCGCTGGAGACTTTTCCGAAGAACGGCTTTACTACCGGCGAGGTGACCTTTGACCTGCACAACAGCGGCTTTGAGGGCAATATAATGACCGAATACGAGCGCCGCTTCAGCGAAATGGGCACGCCAATCTGCCGCCTTGTGGCGAAGAAGGTCTGACGCGCCCGTTCCCCTTTGAAGAGCGCTATGCGCTCAAAAGAAAAGGACTGCCGCTGCGGCAGTCCTTTTCTCTATCTTATTATGCGTCTCACTATGCTTACGCCATAGCGGCAAGCGCTGTGGCCATCTGAGACTTTTTACGGCTAACGGTATTCTTGTGGAAAACCTTCTTGGCCGCGGCCTGATCAAGCTTTTTGACACAGTAGGAGAACTGAGCCTGAGCGGCAGCCTTGTCCCCCTCGGCAACAGCCGCGTTAAACTTCTTGACCTCAGTCTTAATGGCGGACTTGATCATGCGGTTCTGAAGAGTCTTTTTTTCAATTACAAGAACCCTCTTTTTCGCGGATTTGATGTTGGGCATAATTTCACCTCCATACTTAACCGGCGGCGTCATGCCGTCGAAATAGGCTGAATAATTTGTTCACAGTGTTATATTATAGCATTGTTTTTTTAGAAATGCAAGGCCTTTTTTGAAAAAACTCAAAAATTTTCAGAGCCTCACTTTTTTTCGGAGCTGTCGTCCTCCTCAGATTTATGGTGCTCGCCGTAGCCATATCCATAGCCATAGCCGTAACCGTAGCCATACCCATAG
>CANRHW010000117.1 GCA_947630525.1 uncultured Clostridia bacterium
ATATGTCTACCCCGATTATAGTATAAAATCTCGGGTACACGCCCCGAGATTTTATGCTTTTTATCGAAAGGGAGTTCCCTTTCGAGCTTTCCCCATAGTAAATAGGGCTTGTCAGTAGTCTGAGTTCTCCGGCAAGGAGGGCTTTTTATTCAGTACGAAAGGGCAATGTCGGGAAAAAATTTTTAAAAAACCCTTGCTATTTTCCGAGTTTTGTAGTATAATAACACTGTCGTACTAACCGGGGAGGCAGCGGCGCCCTGTATCCGCAATCCGCTACAGCGGAGGCTAACTCCCCAATTGAGGCAATTCATCTGCGCAGCAGGCGCCCGTAAGTGGTGTTGACGGTCGGGTCTCGCGCAATGTGGACCCGTGAACCTTGTCAGGCGGGGAACCGAGCAGCAATAAGCGGCAATCCATGTGTGCCGCGAGGTTGCCTGATCCGAGCCAACTGCCGGCAAACCGTGGGTGGATGGTTGTCGATTTTGGGGTGTACGACATTTTTCGTACATAGCGTGGGCCCTTGGCCCTTATTGAATTTTGTGTAAGGAAGTGACCTGCCGTGGCATATCAGGCTCTTTACCGCAAGTGGCGGCCCTTGACCTTTGACGACGTTGTGGGTCAGCGGCACGTTACCGAGACCATTAAAAACGAGGTCAAAAACAACGCCGTGGGTCACGCTTTCCTGTTTTGCGGCTCGCGGGGCACGGGCAAAACCTCTACCGCCCGCATTTTCAGCCGCGCAATTAATTGCGAAAATCCGCAGGGCGGCAACCCCTGCAACAAATGCCCTACCTGCCGGGGTATACTGGACGGCAGCATTATGGACATTACCGAGATAGACGCCGCCAGCAACAGCGGCGTGGACAATATTCGTTCGCTCCGGGAGGAAGCGGGCTACACCGCCGCCATCACAAAATACAAGGTCTACATTATCGACGAGGTGCACGCCCTTTCGGCGGGGGCTTTTAACGCGCTGCTCAAACTGCTGGAGGAGCCGCCGGAGCACGTAAAATTCGTGCTGGCCACCACCGAGGCCCACAAGGTCATGGACACTATCAGCTCCCGCTGCCAGCGGTTCGATTTTAAGCGCATCACCGCCGAGGACATATACGACCGTCTGGAATACATCTGCCGGGCCGAGGGCATTGACGCCGAGGAAAGAGCTTTAAGAATGATAGCTTCGGCCGCGGACGGCTCCATGAGGGACGCTTTGTCCTGCCTGGACCCCTGCGTTGCCGCGACGCCGTGGGGGCCGTTACCGCTCGCGGGCGGGCCTTGGCTCCGTTTATGGAAACGGTTATCAAGGCCATGCGGGATATGCTGGTGCTGCGTTCTACCGGCAGGATGAACAGCGACTTCTCCCCCGAGGAGCAGGAGGAGCTGCAAAGGATATCCAAGGGCTTTTCCGTGGAAAAGCTGCTTTATTCCATAAAAACACTCTCCGAGGCCGTTGCCTCGGCAAAATATACGTCTCTGCCGGCGGTGGTGTTCCAATCGGCGGTCATAAAGCTGTGCATCGAGCATAACGACGGCAGTTACGACGCTCTGCTGGCCCGCGTCGGCGAATTGGAGCGCCGGCTGGCGGAGGGAACCGTCGCCATTCCGGCGGCGAAGCCGGCTCCGGCGGAGCAAAAAAAGGAGGAGCCCCCCGAGGAGCAGCCTCTTGAACCCGAAAAGGAGATATACGCTCCCCAAAGCGATTTTGTGGAAAAGATTAAGGACAAATGGCCGGAGATAATGGGCGACGTGAGCGCGGATTTCAAGATTACCCTTTTCACTTATCTTGAAAACTGCTCCCTCCGGGAATACCGGGACAAGCTGGCAATAACCTTTTCCGACGCTACCTTCGCGGCTTTCCGCGACGAGGTGAAGAACAATCTCGATTACCTGAAAAGGCTCATAAAAAAGCATTGCGGATTGGACTGCGGCCTTACAGTGAAGGCCGATTCGGACTTCGGCAAGGGCGGCCAAACCGTTAAATCGGACCCCATAGACGAGCTGCTGAAGCTCCCTATAACTGAAATAGAGTAAAATCAAGCGAAAGGAAATGATATTATGGCAAGAGGCGGTTATCCCAGAGGCATGGGCGGTATGGGCGGCATGGGTAACATGAACAATATGATCCGTCAGGCCCAGAAAATGCAGGAGGAAATGGCCAAGGCCCAGGAATCGCTGGAGCAGCAGGAGCTTGAAGCCAGCGTGGGCGGCGGCGCGGTAAGCGTTAAGGTCAACGGCAAAAAGGAAGTTCTGTCCATAACCCTCAGTCCCGACGCGGTGGATCCCGAGGATGTAGAAATGCTCCAGGATTTAATTGTTACCGCTGTCAACGAGGCTCTCCGCAAAGCGGACGAGGCCGCGGCCAGCTCCATGAGCCGTATTACCGGCGGCATGAACATACCCGGCCTGTTCTGAAGTTCTGAAATGAATAAACGTCGCACCTCACTATTTTGCGAAACGGAGGATTGCCAATGAGCGCGGCATACCCGCCGTCACTGACGGCACTTATTGAAGAGTTTGAAAAAATGCCCGGCATAGGTCACAAAAGCGCGGTGCGGCTGGCCTTTTACGTAATGAACGTGCCGGAGGAAAAGGCCCGGCGCTTTGCCGAGGCTATTATGACCGCCCGCAGCAGCGTCAGGCTGTGCGAGCACTGCCAAAATCTGACTGATGAGGCCGTGTGCCCGATATGCTCCGATCCGCGCAGAGACCGGAGCCTTATCTGCGTTGTGGAAAGCCCCAAGGACCTGGCGGCCATGGAAAAGACCAGGGAATATCACGGCTTGTACCATGTGCTTCACGGCTGCCTGTCGCCGATTGACGGCGTCGGGCCCGATGACTTGAAAATAAAGGAACTCATGACCCGGCTGACTTCGGACGTCGCCGAGGTCATCATGGCCACCAATCCCACCGTTGAGGGCGAGGCCACGGCCATGTATTTGTCGCGGCTGATAAAACCCCTTGGCGTGAAAACCACGCGCATAGCTCATGGCATACCCGTAGGCGGCGACATAGAATTTGCCGACGAAATGACCCTTGCCAGAGCCATGGAGGGCAGGAGAGAAATATAATACTAATCCCTCGAAAGGAGATCTTTGAATTGTCCTATCCAATACAGCTTACGGAGGGCGCCCTTGTTCTTGAAGGCGGCGGTATGCGCGGAGCCTTCACCACCGGAGTGCTGGATTATCTGTTGGAAAAAAACGTCGTTTTTGACCGTATATACGGCGTTTCGGCGGGGGCCTGCCATGCCTGCAGCTATATTTCGCTGCAGCCGGGGCGGGCTTTCCGCGTGGTGGCCGACTATGTAAACGACCCCAGGTACATGAGCGTGACTAACCTTATCAAGGGTCAGGATATGTTCCCCGCGGAGTTCGTTTATCACACTATACCCGATATTCTTGATGCATACGACTACAAGACCGCAAACGAATATCCCGGGATATTCCGGGTGGCAGCGACCGACTGCCGCACGGGCGAGGCGAAATTTTTTGAAATAAAAGACGTCCGCGGCGACATCGACAAGGTTCGGGCTTCGGCCTCGCTGCCGCTGCTGAGCCATATGGTGAAAATCGACGGCGGAGAATATTTGGACGGCGGCATGGCCGATTCTATCCCGGTAAAAAGGGCCTTTGCCGACGGGGCGAAAAAATGCGTTGCGGTACTGACCCGGGACGCCGGCTATCTTAAAGAGCCGAGCAAGGTATACCGCCTTGCCCGCGTCATGAGCCCAAGGCACCAAAAGCTGGCCGACGCCATGAAGACCCGCCATTTGATGTATAACGAAACCGTGAATTATATAAAGAGAATGTCCGCCGCCGGGGAGATATTCGTTTTTCGTCCCGAAAAGGACAAGCTTGACGTGGGCCGGCTGGAAAAGGACCGCTCCAAGCTTGAACGCCTTTACGAGCACGGCCGCCAGGTGGCGGAGGCGAATTTTGCCGGTATGGAAGCTTATTTAAACAGTTAAAGGAACGATAGCTATGAAAATCACACCCGTAAAGGGCACGAACGACTACCTCCCCTCTCAGGTGAGAGTGAGGGACAGCGTGCAGAATAAAATACTTGAGGTTTACCGGGCGGCGGGCTTTGAGCGGATAACCACCCCAATCATGGAGGATATGGAAAATCTGGACAAAAGCGACGGCGGCGAAAATCTCAATCTGATTTTTAAGATACTGAAGCGCGGCGAAAAGCTGGATAAGGCCATTGCCGGGGGCGGGGAGCTTTGCGACTTCGGCCTGCGCTACGATCTGACCCTGCCCCTGACCCGGTATTACGCCAACAACCGCGCCAAACTGATGAACCCCTTTAAGGTCATTCAGACCGACCGTGTTTACAGGGCGGAACGCCCTCAAAAGGGGCGGCTGCGGGAGTTTGTACAGTGCGACATCGACATAATCGGCTCCGAAAGCCGTACCGCCGAGCTGGAGCTGATACTTACCACCGCCAAGGCCCTAAAGGCCGTGGGTATCGGCGACTTTACCGTCAAAATAAACGACCGGCGGCTGCTGCGCGGTATGCTGCTTAGTCTGGGATTTGCGGCGGATACGCTCGACAGTGTGTGCATTATTTTTGACAAGCTTGACAAGATCGGGCCGGAGGGCGTTGCCGCCGAAATGCTGGAAAAAGGCCTGCCCGGCGAGGCCGTTGCCGGTTTGGCCGGCCTGCTGAAAAAGGGCGTAAGCCTTGATACCATAAGGGAACAAATGCCGTGTGAGGCCGCGGATGACCTGACCTTTGTTATGGAGGGCGTAAAGGCCGCGGGCGGAGTGAAGATCGACTTTGATATAAGCCTTGTGCGCGGGCAGGGATACTATACGTCCACTGTGTTCGAGGTGGTGAGCGACCATTTTCGCGGCGCTATCGCCGGGGGCGGCCGCTACGACAACCTTATAGGCAAATTTATTGGCGAGGATGTACCCGCCGTTGGATTTTCCATCGGCTTTGAGCGCATTTGCTCCATACTGGAGGAGCAGGGCTCGGCCGCGGCGGAGCTCAGGCCCCGGCTGGCCGTGGTCTATGATAAGGAACGCTTTGCCGAGGCGCAGAGTTACGCGGAGGGAAAGCGCGCCGTCTATGACGCCGCTCTTTTTGAGCGGCCCAAAAAGCTCAACAAGCTCCTTTCGCGTTTGGAGGAGCAGGGCTACGACGCTTTTTATACCGTCGGCTGGGAGGAGACCGAGCC
>CANRHW010000118.1 GCA_947630525.1 uncultured Clostridia bacterium
TTTACAGCGTAAACTTCGCCCTGAGAAGTCAGACGACCGCCGAGGACCGTGCGGAAAGAAAATATCCCTACGGCAGCTTCAGCTTTGAGCTGGCCGGGGCAATTCATACCGCCGATGTTACCGGCGAAGTAACAGTCTAAGGAGGTAAAACAACGATGGCGAATATTACGAGATATAACGCTAAGGACTGCACCGTCATGATAGGCGGCGTATACATCACCGGGCTTGGCGAAGACATGATAACGTGGGCGAAAGAGGAAGCCTATTTCGAGCCGGTTGTCGGAGCTCAGGGCGATGTTGTCAAGAGCGAAATCAACAACGACATTCACACCCTGACGCTGACCGTTCAGCCCACATGCCCGCAGCTGCCCTACCTTATAAGTCTCATGGGGCGAACCGAGAACTTCCCCGTGTGGGTGGTCAATAAGGCCCTGGGACTGAGGCATGGAGGCGAGCAGGGAGCCATTCAGGAAGCCCCCGAGTTTTCCGAGGGAGCTACCGCCGAGGACCAGGAGTTTACAATTATGGTCTTTGACGGCGTGACCGAAAGTACGAACTAAAAATACGCGGAGGGGCCGAAAGGCCCCTCGAACTTTAAGGAGGTATATTTTTATGGCAAAGACTTTTACAGCGACAAGGAAAATTAACGGCGTAACGTACACTGCCCAGTTTAACGGTATATCCGCGGCTTTGCGTAGCGTCGATGAAACATATATAGACGGCACGAACGTAACGAGCGTGGTGAAGATGACCGATTACATTCTGAAAAATGTTATCGTAGAGCCGTCCGGCTTGACCGCTGACAGCTTCGATACTATAGACGAATGCAACGAGGTAGTTCGTTTTGGCACCGAGGTAATGCAGGGCAAGTTTCGGCCCGAAGCTGAGCAGGAGCCGGCTAAGGCAAAGGGTAAGGGATAATTGGGCGGCATGGCGGCTGGTTTTCTGCGATATGGCGAATTTCACTTATGATTATGTGTTTTTTCACATGACGCCGCAGGAAATTGACGAGGCCAATATCGCGCTGGATGAAGTTCAGAAACAGCTTAAGAGAGCCGGCAGAAAAAATAAGGGGTGATGAGAGGCTATGGCAAACGTTGTACGCGAGGATATTGTCAAAATCAGCTTTGAAATAGCCGACAATCCGCTGTCGAAGCTAACGGCGGGAATGGATAAGCTAAAGGCCTCGGTTGCCGTCGCCGAAAGCGGCCTTGACGGCATAAAGGACACGGCGAAGAAGGCCGCGGCGGGCGTTGAAGGCATAAAAGACGCCGCAAAGGGCATTAAGGATATTGCAAAAGCGGCCGACGAGGCCAAAGAAGAGTTGGGAGGAGTAGAGCAATCCGCAGGAGAAATGAGAAAAATGTCTGCGGCGGCTCAGGGAGCCAAAAATGCAATCCAGTCATTTAACCGTGGATGCGAAATGATTAAATCCATTCCATCAAGGATAAAAAGTGTAGCTTCTGCGGTTAAGACTAATATTTCAAACGCTTTTGTGACAGCAAGACTGAATGTTGCGGCCTTTGTTACTACACTAAAAACTGTCACAAAGATAAAAATTAAAAATATTGCAAACGGATTTAAAGAGCTGAAATCCGTACTTACGGAAGGAAAAAGCGGATTAAAAGGCTTTGTTACATCCTTAAAAAATATTGGAAAAATAAGTATTTCCAAAACCGTAAGCGGATTAAAGTCATTAAAAAATATAGGTACGGCAGGCGTTTCAAAATTATTCGATGCCTTAAAAAAGGTGGCCGGAGTAAGCTTCTCCGCTCTGCACAAGGGCATAGAAAAAATCGGATCACTGGCAAAAACCGCAGGAAGCGCAGTGCTGAAAGGGCTGGGCAAAACTGCCACCGTTGCGGCAAAGGGTATCAGCGTAGCGGTTGGAGCAGGCGTTACCGGTCTGAGCGCACTGACTGTGAAATCCCTGAACGCGGCAGGCGAGCTTGAACAGAACATAGGCGGCGCGGAAACGGTTTTCGGAGGTTTGGGCGACAGTATAAGCGCCATGAGCGCGCCGATCCAGACATATAACGCGGCGTTGGGGACGATAGAAACCTCGACGGCAAACCTTGAGACGGTTTCCAAAAACGCCTTTACCAATATGGGGCTGTCCCAGTCCGATTATCTGGCCACCGCAAATAAGATGGGCGCACTGTTCAAGGGTTCGGGCTTCGAGCAGCAGGAGGCCCTCAATATGTCCACCCAGGCCATGCAGCGGGCGGCGGATGTGGCGTCCATTATGGGTATTGACATAAACGACGCCATGGAGAGCATCGCCGGAGCGGCCAAGGGTAATTTTACCATGATGGACAATCTGGGCGTGGCAATAAACGATACTACCCTCAAAGCTTATGCACAAGAAAAAGGCCTCGGCGAGTTAAAGACAACCCAAGACAAGGTCGGGGCGGCAATGGCAATGTTCATGGACAGAACCGCTGACTATGCCGGAAATTACGCCAAGGAAAATCAGACCCTCGCGGGATCTCTCCAGACGGCAAAGTCCGCAATGACAAACTTCCTCTCCGGGGCAGGAGACGCGGGGCAGGTCGTTGAGGCGGTCGGCGGCGCGGCAAAAGTTATTGCCGGACAGCTACCGGGCACCGTAAGCCGCATTACAAGCGGTATCGGCCAAATTGCAAAGGAGCTGGGCCCTCAGTTCGTGTCAATGATACAGGTGGCTCTGCCGCAGATAATCACAGCGGCGGTCGAGCTCGTCAATACTCTTGCCGGACAGTTGCCGGACATCATTTCGACGGCTCTGCCAAGTATACTGAGCGGGATGGCCCAGGTAGTAGGCGGGATATTGGATGTACTTTCGGCCAGCGGGCCACAGATAACGCTGACTATCATATCCGGGCTTAATTCGGCGGTCATGTCGCTTTTGGGTATGCTGCCGCAATTCGTGATAGTGGCGGGCAAGATCATAATAGCGATAACGCAGGGGCTGACTCAGGCGGCGCCTTCATTGATTCCGGCTATTGTACAAGGCATAATGAGTATGATAGACACCATCGGTCAGATGCTGCCTCAGCTGGTGATAGCGGGATTACAGCTGCTTATCGGCTTGACGCAGGGCGTTGTAGCGGCCATACCTCAGCTTGTTGCGGCAATACCGACAATCATAACTAATTTTGTGAACGCGGTGATGAGTAATCTGCCGACAATAATTCAGCTTGGTATTCAGCTCATCGTTATGCTGGCGGTCGGACTGATACAGGCCATCCCTCAGCTGCTGTCGGCAATTCCTCAGATAATCAGCGCGTTATGGAACGGTCTTACCTCGGTAAACTGGCTCGATCTCGGCAAGAAAATCATCAGCAGTATAGGCAGCGGAATAACCAACGGTATAAAATCGCTGTTCGGCATCGGTGAAAAGGCCGGCAAGGGCGCGGCGGACGGAGTGAGCTCCGGGATCAGCGCCGGCACACCGCAGGCGCAGTTGTCCGCTTCGACGTTGGCGGCGAGCACTGTTCCCAGTTTTGCCGCCATAGGCAATACATCACAGTTCGGCACGGCTGCGGCGGATAATTTGGCCATGGGCATAACGGCGGGCACCGGCACCGTGCAGTTCGCCGCAAGCAATATGGCGTCGATGGCCGCAAGCAGTATGCAGCTGGACACCGGAGCCATGATGATGAACGGTCAAAACGCCGCCGCCGATCTGGCGTCGGGCATAACGGCCAGCGCGGGCGCGGCGGTTGCGGCCGCCGGCAATATGGCTTCCGGCGTTGAAACGGCCGGACAGGCGGATGTCGCCGTAAATATATCCGTTGATCAAAGCGGGCTTGCAGCCGCAAGCGGGGCGGTGAACAGCTTTGTCGCCGAGACGCAGAGCGCCGTAGAGCAAATCCCGCCTGCCTTCGATACAGCGATGGGAACGGCAGTGCAGACAACGACGGCCAAAATGACCGAAATAGGCACCGCCGTTCAGAACGGCATGAAAGACTGCCTGACAGCGGTAAAAAACGGAATGAGCCAAATACTTACCGCCGTCAACTCGGTAAACCTGTCCGCGGCAGGGGCAAATATGATTAGCGGTCTTGTGAACGGCATAAATTCACGAAAGGCCGCCGCAGTAGCCGCCGCGCGCAGCGTGGCGAACTCTGTTAACGCCGAATTTAACAAAATTCAGAAAATACATTCGCCGTCCAAGGTTTGGGAGGAAAAGGGCAAGTTCCTTATCCAGGGTGGCGTTATCGGCATGGAAAAGCAAATGCCGAAAATGCAGGCCGCCGCGCGTGAAGCCGGTGAAATTTCAGTCCCGTATCTCGGGAATTATACGCCGGAAAACAGCGGAAGCACGTATTATTCCCGTTCGAACAGCGAGGAATATAATTCTTACGCGCCCGTGTTCAATTTGACAATCAACGGCGGGAGCGAGGATGACCGTTCTCTCGCGCGGAAAGTGAAGAGATTTGTAAAGGAAGGCATAGAGGACACATTTGAAAGTTTGAATCGCAAGCAACCTAAGCCGAGGAGGGCGTAAAATGGCTTTTTTAAATAATTTGTACATCAACGTCCCGAATGAGGAGGTCGTGAGGGAGGTTGAGCTGCCGGCGCACCCTACGGAAACGGGAATTGATCTAAGCGACCATGTTAAGCCTAAAGCCATAGAAATCAACCTGAGCGGCGTTATCGTCAACAGCGAAATCTGTTCGGCTGCGGAAGCTATCGAGCAAATTCGGCAGTGGCAAAATACCGGTGCCATGGTAGTGTACTCCGGCCGCAATGCAGCGTGGGAAATGCAGATAGTTTTATTTAACACGTCGCACCTCAACACTATCGCAAACGGTGCCGAATTCACGATGACACTCCGCCAGGCCAGAATTGCAAAAAACAATTACGACAACCCGCAGACCCCGACCCGTGCGGAAACAAATAATACCGCGCCCGCCGAAAATGAATTGCAAATCGGGGCGCAGGTCGTATTCAAAGGCGGGGCTGTTTACGTTTCTTCCGACGCAAGTAAGGCCGCGGCAAATCGGAGTAGGAGTACGTGCAAAATAACGCATACCGCTTTATCGGCGGAGCACCCTTATCACTTAGAATCGACAGACGGCGGAAAGGTTTGCGGCTGGGTCGATACGGCTAATATCGAGGGGAGTCCGAGCAACGACACCAAAGCCGAAAG
>CANRHW010000119.1 GCA_947630525.1 uncultured Clostridia bacterium
TTATTCGGCGGCTTCCGCCGGCTCTTTCCTTTCCGAAGCCTTTATTCGGTCGGAATAATATTCCTCCGCCTCGGGATTACTTTCAAACACGGTTTTGCGAACCAGCTTTTCGGTTTTTCCTTTAAGCAGACGGTTTTGCATAAAATACCGCCCGTGTTCCCTACACTCGCCTATTGAAACAAGCTTGCCGCGACCCTGCCGCACCCATTTGCCGCGCACCATGGGCGCTCCGCAAACCGGGCAGGCATTGGTGTTGAAAGCCTCCGGGCACTGACTGCGGCCGTTTATAACGGTACAGCGATACTGCCGCCGGGCGACCTCTTTCAAATTCATAAACACCGTCGCCGTAGGTGACATTGCCTTAGTATTGCGTGCGTATTCCTCTATTCCGCGCCTGAGATCCAGCTTGCGGCAGACCATGGCAGTATAGCGAGCGTCGTTAAAGGCGTCGTGCTGGGGATGTTCTTCATCGATGCCGCACTCAAAGTACTCCATGGCCGAGGCCAGCGAGCGCTGGTTTTTGCCGCCGTCAGTCTGAGCGTTGAATATCACCTGGAGATTGTACCACTCCCCCACCCAGTCCGTTTCCAGCCTGTACATTTTTAGGCAGGAGATTAGCATGGGAATGTCGTCATAACCCCATGTGAGAATGACCCTGTCTTCGCCGCACCAATCGCGGAAGTCCCACACTACCTCGGGAAAATAGTCGCCTTCGCTGAGCATTTCAGCGGTTATTCCCGTAAGCTTGCGCACATGGTCGTTAAGTTTTTTTATGTAGACGGGCTTCACAAGACTCTTAAAGGTATCTACGCACTCCAAATCTTCGTTCAGCTTGACGGCGCCAATTTCGATAATTTCATTTTTGGGCTTGGATTTCTTCTTTGTGGTCTCATTTATTATCCTTGGATAGGATTGATTCCACTCCATATCCAGCACAATATAATTCATGAGTTCAGCCCCTTTTGAAAAAATTCACATTTTGCAAGACAGGTAAAGATTTAAACATACCGCGGACAGAATTGCGGCGTGGATAAATAGATTAAAACTATTTTATCACAAAACCGGGAATTAGTCAACTGTTGTTTTCATCCTCTTGGATATATATGCGTTCGCCGGTTTTTTCGCCGGGCAAATCGGCAGTTTTAGTGATTATGATACTCTCGCCGTCAAAACGTATACATGCCGTAGGATCGTCCGGGGTGACGTTCAATTTTTCCAGCCACTTTCTGGGAATACATACCCTGCCGTAGATGGAGTTTTCACCGTTCTTTAGGAACCGAAGCCGGGTAAAACGAACGGTGGAATCGTACATTATTTTCAGCGCCAACTGCAAGTGCTCTGTCGTATATACTCTGCGGCCGGACTTGGTGCGGCTGGCCACAAGTATGCCCTTTTCATCCATTCTCGTAAGACTGCGGGTAGAAATTCCCATAAAGTCCGCCAACTCCACGGCGGACACTCTTTTTGCTCCCTGAAACTCCGTATTCATGCCGCGCCTCCTAATGTATGAACATACAGTCGCCAAAGGAGAAAAATCTGTATTTCTCTTCAACGGCGTGCCGGTAAGCTTTCAGAACGGCTTCCCTGCCCGCAAGAGCGCTTACAAGCATTATTAACGTTGACTTTGGCAAATGGAAATTGGTGATAAGGCAGTCTGTCAGCTTAAATTTGTAGCCGGGATAAATAAAAATGTCCGTGTTGCCGCTGCCCGGGACAAGCTTGCCGTCTTTAGCGGCGCTTTCCAGCGTGCGGCAGCTCGTTGTGCCCACGCAGATTACGCGGCCGCCTGCCTCGCGTGCGGAGTTGACCATGTCGGCAGTTTTTGCGGAAACACTGTAAAATTCCGAATGCATTCGGTGTTCCTCCACATTGTCCACCTTTACCGGACGGAAAGTGCCTAACCCTACGTGGAGAGTGACAAAGGCGGTTTTTACGCCCATGGCCCTTATCTCGTCCAGCAGCTTTTCGGTGAAGTGCAATCCGGCCGTAGGGGCGGCGGCGCTGCCCCTGTTCACGGAATAAACCGTTTGGTAGCGCTCCTTATCCTCCAGTTTTTCGGTTATATATGGCGGCAGGGGCATTTCTCCCAACTCGTCAAGGACGTTTTCAAACACGCCTTCATATTCAAAACGCACCCGGCGGCTTCCGTCCTCCAAAACCTCCAGTATTTCGGCCCGGAGCCGTCCGCCGCCGAACTCGAACCGCGCGCCAGGCAGGGCTTTCCGCCCGGGGCGGAGGATAACCTCCCACTCATCCGTGCCAAGTCTTTTAAGCAGTAAAAACTCAATGGCCCCGCCCGTATTTTCCTTTTTTCCGTAAAGCCGCGCCGGGATTACCCTGGTGTCGTTCAATACAAGGCAGTCGCCCGGGCGAAGATAGTTTTTTATATTTACGAACATATCATCTTTATATTCGCCGCTGTTCTTATCCAGCGCCAGCATCCGTGACGCGCTCCTATCCTCGAGCGGGTGCTGGGCTATCTGCTCGGGCGGCAGATAAAAGTCAAAATCCTCAGTTGAAAGCATTACTCAGCCTCCTATTTTTACCCGCTCGGTCACGCCCTTTAAGGTGGCGAGCACGGGCCTTATATTTCCGTTTTCGTCAAATTCCATTTTGTCAAGCGCCGCTTCGCGGTGACTGCCGGCGTAGTATCCTCCGCCGACGTTGACCGTGGTTGGTATATTGAACCTATGGTAACAAATATACCAGTCGTCCGTGCCGGGGATGTTAAGTATGCTGTGGTGGCCCGTACACTGGATGCGCCGGTCGTCCGTGTAGTCCTGCGACAGAATTACGCCGCAGCCGGACGGGGTCTCCATTGGTGAGGACGCAACGCCGCAGCGCACGCAGTAATCAGGATTTTCGGTATTGCCCTCGCTCCAGGTAAAATAATATTTACCACGCCTTTTCACCACAAAGACCGCCTCGGTAAAATGTTCCGGGGTTATGTCTTTTATTTCACTGTCAAAAGACGTCATATCTTCGGAAAGCCGGGCCGCATAAAGCCGACCGTTGCCCCAGAAGAGATAGGGCGTTCCGTCGTCGTCAATAAAAGCCTGGGAATCTATCATCTGCCCCGGCAGCGTCCCACCAGGCACCAGCGGTTCTCCCTTATCGACAAAGGGGCCGTTTGGGCTGTCCGCCACCGCAACGCCCAAGTCTTTATGGCCATTTACTTTATTGCCGCTGCTATAGTAAAAGTAGTATTTTCCATTCCGCTTTGCGGCAGTCGGGGCCCAGCCGTACATGCCGAGGCTCCAGGGCACGTCCTTTAGGTCAAGGATAACGCCCTCGTCCCGCCAGTGAACAAGGTCGTCGGAAGAAAAAGCCTTGAAGTAGGTGCTTTTCCACCCGGAAACTCCGTCCGTAGTGGGGTAAATATAGTACCTGCCGTCCATTACGGTGATATTCGGGTCGCCGAAAAGTCCGTACTGACCAAGGATGCTGTTGCCCCATTCCACGGCGGTGACGGTCCATTCCTCTATTGTTCCGTCCTGAGCCGTGACGGTGTAGACAGTCGGAGACGAAAGGTCTCTTTTCCCGGACGGAGCGACGCTGCCCGGGACGGAAAGCTCAAAGCGCGGCTCGATCCCGCTTATGTGACCCGGCACCACGGCCAGCTGTATACTGCGATTTTCACTGTCGATTATGTTGTTGAAGCATTTTATGTATTCCCCGAACACTCCGGTTATAAGGGCCATAACTTTTCCTCCGCTTTATCATTTTGTTATTGAAAATTCCGGGTACGAGTCCCGGAATTTTCAATCATATAACGTCCGGCAGCTCCGCGCGAATAAACTTGGGCTTGCCGCCGTCAAAGCTATCCTTATCAAAAACCACCCGCACAATGCTCTTATCAGAGGGGATATCAAACATCGCGTCATTAAGAGATTTTTCCATTATGGCGCGAAGGCCCCTGGCCCCGGTCTCACGCTCAATGGCTTTTTTGGCTATAAAGGAGAGCGCCTCGTCGGTTATGTCAAATTCTACGTCGTCAAGAGAAAACAGCTTGCGATACTGACGAACAAGGGCGTTCTTCGGCTTGGTGAGTATATCCTTAAGGGCCTGCTCATCGAGAGAATTGAGGGTTACAAGTATGGGCACACGGCCCACAAATTCGGGGATCATGCCATATTTTATCAAATCCCGGGGCTCCACCTTGGCCATTATCTCGCCGGTGGTCTTTTCCTTTTTGCTCTCTATCTGCGCGCCAAAGCCTATCCCCTGCTTGCCCGTGCGCTTTTCTATTATCTTATCCAGTCCGGCGAAAGCTCCGCCGCAGATGAACAAAATATTTGTCGTATCGATCTGATAAAATTCCTGGTGGGGGTGCTTGCGGCCGCCCTGGGGCGGAACGGAAGCAACGGTGCCTTCAAGTATCTTCAGCAGGGCCTGCTGAACGCCCTCGCCGCTGACGTCGCGGGTAATGGAAACGTTCTCGCCCTTTTTGGTTATTTTGTCTATCTCGTCAATATAAATTATGCCGCGCTCGGCCAGAGGAATGTCATAATCCGCCGCCTGAATGAGTTTGAGGAGGATATTTTCCACATCCTCGCCCACATAACCGGCCTCGGTAAGGCTGGTGGCGTCGGCAATGGCGAACGGCACCTGGAGTATCCGGGCCAAAGTTTGAGCGAGAAAAGTTTTGCCGCTGCCGGTGGGGCCCAGCATAAGGATATTGCTCTTTTGTATCTCCACATCGTCGTCGTCGGCGTTGGCGCTGTTGATGCGTTTATAGTGATTATATACGGCGACGGCAAGGCTGCGCTTGGCGTCCTCCTGCCCAATTACGTAATCGTCCAGAATGTCCTTTATCTCCCGTGGAGTGGGCACGCCGTCAAGACCGGGCACTTCACCGCCCTCGTAATCGTCATCCTCATTATAACAGTCGGCCACTATATCATAACAGGCGCGCACGCAGTCCTCGCATATAAAGGCGTTTATGCCCGCGATGACCTGATGGTTGCCTATCTGAGATTTTGGCCGTCCGCAAAAGGCGCAGTAGACCTGTTCATCGTTCTTAGCCATGTTAAACCTCCTTGCCTTTTTGCCAGCGGATATACCGCTAAACCTGGAATTTCAACAAGGGCCAGGGGCCCGTCATTTAAAGCCTCCGGCGGGAGAGCGCGTACTCC
>CANRHW010000120.1 GCA_947630525.1 uncultured Clostridia bacterium
TATGTGTGAAGAAGCCATCCCTGCTTACGCTGAGATGGCTTCTTCGACAGTCTGACAGACACCACAAGGTGTCTGTTTCTTTTTGTTGGTTGCGGGGATGGGATTTGAACCACATGACCTTCGGGTTATGAGCCCGACGAGCTACCAAACTGCTCCACCCCGCGATATCGGCTATCTTTCCGACAGCAAAGGTATTATATCACACTAAGAGGCTTTTGTCAAGGTGTTTTTTCAAAAAAATCAGGCCTTTTGAAAACATATTATTTTCTGGACATATTATTTTCGTGGGACGCACCTTTCACGGAAAATTACAGGACAATGCCGCATAGAGTTCGCGCCCATATGCGCCGCAAATTTTTTAACCTAAAAGATACGTCCCAATTTGACCTACCCCGCCAGCTCTCCGGCCCGGTCGAGCATATTTTCAATAAACACTCCATAGCCGCAGGTCGGGTCGTTGACCAGCACATGAGTTACCGCGCCGACGAGCTTGCCGTTTTGTATTATAGGGCTGCCGCTCATGCCCTGGATTATGCCGCCGGTGAGTTCCAGCAGCCTTGGGTCCGTAATTTCCAACAAAATGCCCTTGGTCACATTGCCGAGACGGTTGACCCGCAGCACCCGAATGTCGTAATAACTGCGTCCCTCGCCCACATCGCAGATTATCTGCGCACCGCCCACCTCAACATCGCCTGCAAGCCCGACGGGATAGGTCTCCCCGCCGCCGGGATCGTTCAAAGTGCGGCCGAAAATGCCGCAATCCGTATTGCTCTCAATAGTACCCAGAGTATCGGCCCCGGTTACAAAGGCCCCCGTTATCTCGCCCGGACTGCCGCGGCGGCCTTTCACTACCGACGCAACGACGCTTTTTTCTATCGTGCCTTTCCGCACCGGGAAGCGAACGCCGGTCTCGCTTTCGCTGACGCCGTGACCCAGTGCGCCATAGACGCCGGTTTCTCGGTCAACAAAGGTCAGCGTGCCAACTCCGGCGGCGCTGTCACGCACCCAGATGCCAAGCCTCGTTTGCCCGTCCTCGCAAGGTACGCAGGCCGCGCTGACATTGAGCCGGCGTTCGTCCCTTAGAACTTCAAGGGTGACGGCTTCGCCGGAGGCTACGGCGGAAAAATCGTGAAAACTCTCCACGGGTCTTCCGTCGACGGTAACTATCACATCGCCCTTTTCCAACTCGCCGCCGGGATAAAAGTCCGCAAAACCGATGACCACCACTCCTCGGCCCACCAGCTTTATGCCAACAAGGTCGCCCGCGGCGGTAAGGCTTTTGGGGCTGACAACGCGTATATGCACACGGCGATTGGCAAGGCCGCCCAGCAGGGAAAGCTGGGCCTCGTACTCGCCCTCGTCATAGGCCACAACGGTTTCGGCGGAAGTGTCGATGGCCGCCGGCAAATCGTCGAGCCGCACTCCCCGTGCCACGCTCCGGCTTTGGGGCAGGCCGGAAAACATCACCAGTTCCCGTGGCAGGGAGCCGGAAAAGTTCACAAAATACACGAGAGCGCATATGGCTCCCGCAAAAAATATTCGTCTGACGTACCGCATACGCCACCTCCGGTAAACGTTCTTCTTTAATACTGTTCCTCAAAGGCTCCCCCGTGCTCAGGCGCTAAAAAGCCGCCGCGAACGGCATATTTTATTGAGGTTAAGTATAATTATCTCCGAAACGCGCCGCCGGTATTCATAATGGCTCGAAGCGGTATGCTCAGTTTTGAGCCAAAAACTCTTTTATAAATTCTTTCTTTTGTATAATTTCGTCTATTCGGTTTACATAATCACCGGCCTCTTTGGGATTGAAAATGCGCTCGATGCGGTCGCCGCGCACCAGCTTGGTAGAAGCGCCGCCGCCCATGGCAAGAATGGAGTGGACCTCCTCCATTATGTAAACATTATACAGGCACTCGCTGCCGGGTTTGGCAAAGCCCACGTTTTCAAGGTTGCCGAGGGTGTTTTTCTGCTTGTACATATAGTAGGGCTCGGCGCCGTACTCCCTCATGCGGCGGCGGCAGAGCTCCATCATTTCGTTGACGTTTTCGGCAAAACGCAGCTTTTCAAAGTCGCCGCGCAGGCGTGCGGCCCGCTTTAGGTACATGGTATGTACGGTTATGGCCTCGGGCGAAAGGGCCGTAACGCGGTCAAGGGTTTCGTCCAGCATGGCAGGCGTTTCGCCGGGCAGGCCAAGTATCAAATCGGCGTTTATTATCTCCATGCCCTCCCGCCGGGCAAGCTCAAAGGCCCGCTCAACATCCTCGGGACTGTGGCGGCGGCCAATGGCGTCAAGGGTTATTTGGTGCATGGTCTGGGGATTGATGCTAATTCGGCGTATTCCGTTTTTGCTTAGCATGGCCATCATTTCCGGCGTAAGGGTGTCGGGGCGGCCGGCCTCAACGGTCAGCTCCCGCAAATCAGACATATCAAAGGAGCTTTTAAGGGTGCGGATGAGCCTTTCCAAAAGCTCCGCCGGTATGGCGGTGGGCGTACCCCCGCCAAAGTAGGCGGATATGGGCCTGAGCCCCAGCTCGGCAGCAATTTCGCCGCAGCGGCGTATTTCCCGTTCGCACGCGTCCACGTAAGGGTACAGGAATTTATTGTTGTGGGTCAGGGCCTGGGAGATAAACGAGCAGTAGGCGCAGCGGGTGGGGCAAAAGGGTATGCCCACATAAAGGCTGACGGCCTTTTCGCCGGCCAGACTGATAATGTCCTTTTCCCTGAGTGCAACGTCAAGACTGAGCCGCGCACGGTCGGGCTCTATCCAGTATTCGCTTTGCAGCAGGGATACGGTCTCGCCGCCGGTCCGGCCCTCGTCCAGCAGCATACGGGCCAGCTTGGCCGGACGTATGCCGGTAGAAATGCCCCAGGGCGTGGGCATATTGGAAATTTCCTTACAGGCCAGGAGCACGGACTTTTTGACAGCGTTGGACAGCTCTTTTTTGCCGGCGTTTTCCGGCACGGGCCAGCTTCCCCTACCTGTCAGGCCGCCGGCCGTCACCGAAGCCGAGGATATGCCGCCCTCTACCGAACATTCGGCGCTGACATCCGAGCGTACATCAAAAAAGAGCTGAACAACCTGCTCTACCGCCGTTGAAAGTTCATGCCCTTTTGTTGTTATCTTCATATTAATTCCTCATTTCACGTAGGGATTGTACCTTTTTTCAAACCCCACAGTGGTACTGGGTCCATGGCCGGTATATATGACCGTCTCGTCGGCAAAGCTGCCGAGCACCCGGCGGACTGAGGACAGCTCGTCCTCCATGCTGCCAAAGTCATAACGCCCTATGCTGCACCTGAATATCAAATCGCCGCCGAATATACAGTTATCCATGGCGTAAATCACCCCGCCGCCGCTGTGGCCGGGAGTGTGCATGACCTTAAATTCAAGGGGGCCAAAGGACAGCAAGTCGCCGTCGTCAACAAAGAAGTCCACCTCAAAGGCTTCGGGCGCAGGGGAGCGGGTCAAAAAACAAAGGCTGTCACGGCTGCCAATCATATGCTGGTCGTTTTTGTGCATATACACCTTGGCGCCCGTCTCCTCCTTTATGCGCCTGACCGCGCCGATATGGTCATAATGGCCGTGAGTGAGGAGGATTGCCGCCAAATTAAGCCCATTAAGGCGCGAGAGTATCTTATCGGCCTGATCCCCCGGGTCAACCAGTACGGCCGTGCCTCCGCCGGTAACAAGATAGCAATTTGTATCAAGAGGGCCCACGGTTATGATTTCAACATTGGTATCCATTCTCACACCTCCGCGACAGCGCGTTTTTCACATCAATTCTATATCCAGCAGCTTTTCCAGCAAATCAAAGCCGTCATTGCCGGCGGGAACTATCTTTACGTTAAGGGCGGCCTCAAGCTGAGGCACCGTTATGTCGTCCAGCAGCACGTCGGTGCCGTCTCGCAGCATATCCTGAGAGATGACGGCGCAGTCGCCCAAATCCCGGCCCCTGAGCTGGCCGATAATGTCACAGCCGCACAGCAGGCCGGCCACGGTTATGCTCTCACCGAAAAAGCGATTAACTATCACCGCCACGTCCACGGTGACGTTGGGATATTTTGACATCACCATGGCGGCGAAGCTCTCCATAAGCGGCCCGGCGGCCACGCCCGTTATCACCGTTACCCGCCTGTCGGGGAGCTTATCCGGGCCATGACTGAGCGCGGCGGCAAATTCCTCCTTCAGCGAGGCGATGAGCCCAACGCCGTTTTCTATCTGCGGGTAGCCGTCGTAGCTCTCGCCGTCGGGTATGGGCAGGCCGGCCTTGATATACAGCTCGTCGGCCGCATAGACAAAGCCGCGGCCCGTTTCGGCCCGCGCTCTCCGCTGCCACTGCTCGACGATGGCTATGGTCTCGGCGGCCTTTTCGGGACTGACCGGCGTCATGGGGGTAAGCCCTTTGCGGTGAGCGGTAAGGCCCAGCGGCACCACCGATACGCTGATTATATTTTCCCGCAGCTCATAAAGGCCCTCGAGGGTAAAGCGCAGCTCGCCGCCGTCGTTGTACTCGGGGCAGAGGACGATCTGGCAGTTCATCATTATGCCGCTGTCCGCAAAGCGCTTCATTATACCCGGAAGTAAACGGGCCCGGGGATTTTTAAGCATTCTCACGCGCAGCTCCGGGTTCATGGTATGAACCGAAATATTTATGGGGCTGACCCGCAGCCGAATGAGCCGGTCGATATCCGCGTCCTTTAGGTTGGTCAGGGTGACATAATTGCCCTGGAAAAACGACATACGGGTGTCGTCGTCCTTAAAGTAGAGGCTATCCCTCATGCCCGGCGGGAGCTGGTCGATAAAGCAGAAAACGCAGGCGTTGGCGCAGCGCTGGGCCTTGTCCATAAGGCCGCTGTCAAACTCAACTCCAAGGTCGTCGTAGGCGTCCTTTTCAAAATCCAGCTCCACTATCTCCCCTTGACGCGTCTGAATTTTCAGCACGATATCCTCGTCATTCATAAGATAGCGGTAATCAAGCACGTCATGGACCTCCTCGCCGTTGACCGCAAGGAGCACGTCGCCGGGTTCAAGCCCAAGCTCCGCCGCTATGGAATTTTCATAAACCGTTTTTATTCTGGCGGGCACGGGGCCACCTCCCTACT
>CANRHW010000121.1 GCA_947630525.1 uncultured Clostridia bacterium
CAAGCTCGCTGTCGTCAATGCCGGGCTTGGGTTCCGGGTCGGGCACCAGCTCGGGCGCCGGCTCTGAGATGGCCGCCGTTATGGCGTCAAACTCCTCCTGCGTGATAGCGCCCGCCTCAAGCAGGCTTTTCAGTTTTTCCGCTGTCATATTTTTACCTCCAACCATATAGATTAGTTTTTGCCACCGTATAGATGGCGTTTTTATGCGCTAAAAAGGCTCTCCCCGTGAAAGAGCCTTAATTTAGTCATTTCTTTGTATATTTACCAAACATGACGCAAAAATTTAAAAGCTTTTTCGCCATCTCGGCGAGTGCGCACACACCGGCCAAGATAACCGCCGCATGCGGCACGGCTATCCAGTTTGCCGCCATTATTTGAAGCAGAATGAAGATAATACAAAACATGCTTTTACCTCCTTTCGCGCATCAAAAAAGCACCCTTGAAACAAGAGTGCTTAGTTATAAAATTTTGTCAAAAGTTGTTGAAATTCACAAAAATTAATGCTATAATTACTTTTGTAGGCAATGCCGAGCCAAGCCCCATCCGGGGAAGGTGTAACGACTGGACACGGAGCGGCCTTTTGCCGAAGGCCGAAGGCACAGTCTGAACTCACGGGCGACCGTGAGAGCGGCGCGGAAACGACGCCGCCCGTCACTTTGACGTGTAACAGAGTTGGAAGTCTATAGAGAATACTGCATTGAATAATAACGGTTTCATCAACAACTCCGCTGTTACTGCCGCAAAGGCGTTTGTGGCAGCGTACGATGGAACAAAGGGTATCGCGGCTCCCATAGCTGCCGCGAACATTTCCACAGGTCTCACAACGCTTGCTAAAGAGGTGAACCATCGCCCTGCCGTGAGGCAACTCACGGTCTGCACTCCGTAAATTCGGCAAAACCCTGCCTAAGCGTCCCTCCTACCGGGGGCGTTTTTGTGTTGTTCGGTTTTTCCGAACTACTTGATATATCCGCAACGACGTTGCTTCTCAATATCCGGTTCAAAGTGGAAACCGGGTGCGCACTCGGCCAGTTGGGAAACATCAACACGCTCAAATAAGAAATCTTTAGGTAGTCCATCAGGATACGCTTCACAGCAAGATTTCCATCCATCCTTATTTGGCAAACTATGTATACAAAAATCACAACTGTTTTTGGATGAAATTGTTATCATGTCAATTTCTCCTTTCGAGATTTTTCTTTTTTCAGCTCATCCAATAATTTCCCGCTCATTACCCTATTGTACAGTTTTTTAGCATCTTCAGAAATCTCGGTTCCCCTATTCAATAACACCTCAATTTCTGCTATGGCCTCGCCCCCGTCTTGAAGAGCTATATCGCTGATATCGTCAACGCCCATTTTTTCAAGTTCATTGAACAACTCATCAATATTGTTGAACCTGTTTGCAAAAATGGTTTTTGCGTGACCCACTTCATGTATTACTGCTTCCTCAAAAGATTTAATAACATTCTTTTTTGTTTCAACTACCTTTTCATTCAAATCCCCAATCTTTGTTCCCCTGAACAAGTCCTCATTAAGCACAATATCCGTCTCGTATATGCGACACGATTTTCGCGCCACTGTCTGTATAAGAGGCGTTCCGGCCTCGGCTTTAGGTATAGGCTTTACGTATAGGTTACTCACATAATAGCCGTCATGCTCACCCGTGAAGTGCTTTTTGATAATACCCGTCACGGCGGGGTCAATTTCTTTGCCATGAACGGCTATCTCAACATCGTCAACTGTTATTGTTTTTATTATATCACGGCTTTCGCCGTTTGTAAATAGCTTATCAGCATTTTCGTTAAAACCGCCCAAATTCGCTTGCGTGTTTCTGTCAGTTTCTGCAAAATGCCGCCCTGTAGCTTCGAAGAACTCCTCATCGGTCATAAGCGAATATTCCACAAAGCACCGGCAGTTGATGTCCTGACTTGCCACCCCGCTGTTGCCCGGGGCGTCGGTCTTGCTGCCGTCGGAAAGGGTGAACTGCTCATCCGCCAGCACGGTCACGCCCTCCATCTTTTGATGGTTGGCCTTGCCGCCGGTGTAGGTTTTCCAGCCGTGTTTGGTCTTGACACGGTGATTGGGGCGGACGCGCTCGTCCTTCATGGTGCGCCAGGTTTTGACCATACGCATATCCGCGCCGCTGTCCTTTATAGCGGCGTCGACCTGCCTTGCCGCGTCGTGCATGCCGCTCTCCCGTACTCGGTGCGCCTCCGTCCGCGCGATGCGGATCGACTTTTTGTAGTCGCCGTCAAGGCTCTGAGAAATCCGCCGCGCCATGGTGTCAACTCTGTCGCCGTTGGTCAGGCCCACACCGATATTGCGTTTGATGTCATAGATTATGTCTTGCCGCTTCTTTTCCAGCGTGTCTTTTAACGTAAGCCCAGCAATGGGATTTTCAACGGCGCGTTTTATCACCTCCGGCGTCGCCGATTGCAGACCGTTAAGCTCCGCCCCGAGCTGTTCAGCGTCGGCGGCCTTTTGTACGGCGGCGACCGTGCCGTCATAGACAGCCCTGTATACTTCATTGACGAGATCGGTAATTTCCCGCTCCATTTTCGGCGTGATATTGTCACAGCGGCGCTGAATTTCTTCCAAAAACCTTGCGTATTCGCCCTTGGCATGGAGTATTTCGTAGGTCAGGTTTCCCTTGTCGGCGTATTCGGCGCCTATAAACTGCTTTAAATCCGCCAGCAGCTCCTTATATATCCGCCTTATTTCTTTTTCCGCCCCGACCTCGCGGTGTTCGGCTATGCGCCTGAGCTGTACATACGCCCTTTCAAGCTCATTTTTGTTTACGGGCATATATCAGTCACTCCCGGCCATTTTCAGGCTCTTCGTCTTCCTTTACCCTGTCCTCAAGCGAGGGAATATCGCTTTTTTCCGCCTCTATAAGCTGCATAACATAGTCTACGTCATCTATGGCGGAGATGCTTATGCCGTATGCGACCTCCTGCGGCACACCGGCGTTGATGAGCGCCTGCGCGGCCTGCGCCTCGCTGAGAATGTCCAGCGGAAAGTTTCGCTTAAACTCCATCACGCATTGCAAGGGGTCAATATCAAGGCCCTTCTTCCCCCACGCTGAGGCTAATAGCTTAAACATATAAACCCCCGCGCTCATCATTTTAGCCTGAAACATTCCGCACTTGGTTTCAAGTCCGGTCAGTTTAAACCTAAGCGCAACGCCCGTGGCATTTCCAAAGGCCTCGTCGTTCAGATTAGGTGTTCTGCTGAAACGGTATATATTCTCTGTCAGCCGCTCAAGGTGGTGTTCGACAAAACTGTCGTTGATATTGCTCTCCAGCTTATATATGTCGCCGTTCCCCATCGGGTCACGCACGCTTATTGCGCCGGTATAGTTGCCCATGGCTATCTCCTCGGGCGTTACGGCAATATTCTTATAAACCTCTTTCGAATGTATCTGCCCTTCAATTTGATTGCTGCTGTCGCTTACAACCCGGTCATAAGCGTCAATTTCAGAGAGCACCTTTTCCGCATCACCAATGAGTTCATTGTTGCGCGGTATACCTTGAAGCGGGCAAAAGCCGTAGAGATTGTCTTTTTTCTCTACCATCCGCAGTCCTGATATGCTGCTGCCCTCGTAAAAATATATTTTATCGCTGTCGTAAAATTCTGCTCGCCAAACCTGAGAGCCGTCAATATCTTCGCTCTCATAATAGCGAACTGCGAATTCAGGCTCGGTCATATTTATCGCGGAAAGAATAATGGTTTCATATCCCGGCACCGGCATGACTCTTTCCATGCCCTCGGGGTCGTGATACAAAAGCCGTCCGGCATAACCGTAAATGCTGGCGTGCTTCGTGATTTCCATGTCAACGTCATACATATTGTTGCGGGTCACGAAATCGCTCAGGGCCTTTCTGGCGTCCTTAACGGCATCCTCGCCGCCCGTGTCCTCTTCGCTTTCGTTTGTCCGACTGTAGCTGTAGGCAATAGGCTTGCCTGCAAAATAACCGACGCCAAAATCCACAATCTCACTAAAAAAGTCATTGTTGATTTTATTGTTTATCTGCTTGGGCTGCTTGCCGTCGGCAGTCGGCTCCATTTTAAAGCGCGGCTCCCTGTTAAAGATGGGCACCGCGCCGTCAAGGGTCATGTACCGGCGGTACAGCGCCAAATTATACTCCCGATTCCGGGTATGCTTGTCAATTATCTTTACAAGAAGCGCCGGCGTTATACCGCTCTCCCTGAGCGCACCAAGCTCCGCACTGTAATCGGGATAAAGCTGATACTCATTTCTTGCCATGCGGCTTTCCTCGCTTTCTGTCAGCGTACTTCACAAACGGCTTGTCAAAGAGAGCGCCTTGCGGTCCCCGCGTAAGACCGCAGCGCCGGCAAACCGTAACGTCGTTTATTTTTATCCAACTGTGCTTACACATTATATTCTTACTCCCGCTTCGGCCGTCGCCCCGAAAAGCACCGGCTCAACCGCATAGCGCAGCGCGTCCATCAAATGGTTGTCTTTATCGACGGGGCGGTCAAGTAATTTGCCGAATTTATCCGTACTCCATCGGTAATTGCTGATTTCCCTGATAAAATTGCGGCATTCATGGTGCACGATAATATCAAAGCATTGCAGCCTTTGTATTCCGTGGGTCACGCTGTCCGGCCCCTTGACAGCGGGAATTGCCCAAAGCCCGCGGTTGTTAAGCTCCATAATATGCTGTTTACCCGCGCTGTCGCAAGTGACGAACCGTGCGCCTATCCGCTTATGAACCTCTTCTGCCAACGTATCAAGCGTTACCCCGCCTCGGTAATACTCGTCGAACACGTATATTTTCTTTTGTCCGAGCTCAACGTCGATGCAAACAAGCGCGTTGGGGTCTGTGGCGCCAAAGTCAAGTCCGTGGTAAATGTTTGCGAACGACGGAATAAGCGTACTCAAGTCCTCGACCCGCCAATTATCGAAAATAACGCCCTCTGTTATGCCCCAGTTGCCAAGACCGGCGACCTCGTATCTCTTCGGGCGGTTTTTCTTCATGTCCTCAAACAGCCGTAAGTCCTTTTCGTCAAGCC
>CANRHW010000122.1 GCA_947630525.1 uncultured Clostridia bacterium
TGGTTCGTCCCAAGGGAGTTCTCACCTACACCGTTATCAACAAGGCCACCGACCTTGCCATGGACGTTAACTCCTGGTCCCGCGACATTGGCGGCAAGATAATCCAGTACACTCTCGCTGGCGGCACAAACCAGCAGTTCAGATTTAACAGGCTCGGCGAGGGCTACACCATCTCCCCCGTCTACAGCATGCTCTACCTTAACGCCGTCGGCGGCGACGCCCATGCGACAGGTTTGGCGGCCGACAGAGTGATCCAGGTTTCCACGGATGAAGCGGCCGAATGGAGGCTGGACTACGTTGCGCCATACGTAAATCCTGTTGAGGCCGCCGTATCCTCCGAGGCCTTTAAGGAGCTTGACCCCTATTATCAGGAGCGGTTCAATTCCTACTTTTTCACCAACGTGGATTTCAGCAATGACGCCAAAAACAACGCCGAAACCTATTTGCGGCAGAACGGCTTTATTGAGGCTGACAAGGCCACCCAGAAGCAGCTCATTATGGACTGCCTTGACATCACTTACAGCGACCTTTTGGGCGGCTGGATGCGCGAAAAGCTCACCGCCAACTATGAGATAGCCAGCGTGACCCGCACCCATGACACCAATCCCGAGGTCTTGAACGACCCGGAGGGCAAGGACTATTATGTTTGGACAATAAATATGGAGTGCAACGGCCCCGACGATATACACACGTTTACCGTTGAGACCGTGGACGAGAACGACGAGGAACACGTGCGCAAGGTCTGCGAGGCTGTCGCCTGCTTCGAACCTCCTGTGCGCAAAACTCTCCGCCACTTCTACTATACCGGCGACAACTTCGGTACCTGGAACGCCTGGGACGGCGAGATCTGGAACAATACCGCAAGCAAGTTTGACGTTGACGGTATGCTGACCATGTTCGCCCATGAGCTGGGCCACGTTATCGACGCGGCCTTCACCGTTGGCGACGACGTATGGCGCAGGGCTATAAACGCCGATATCATTCCCACCTCCGGTTACGGAAAGACCAACCGTTGGGAGGACTTCGGCGAGTTCAGCCGCCTGTACCTCATGTCCCGCGGCGACGACGAGCGTATCAAGGCTATCGAGACCATTTATCCCACCCGCACCAGAACCTACCGCGCGGCTCTCTACAATATCGACCATGATTACTATGCTCAGTATAAGGACGATTACGATACCTTGACCGCCGCCATCGGCAACACCGAGGGCATAGAAGCGGGTATGTATTACACCCTTACCTTTGACGGAAAGGCCCTCACCAACAACGACGGTAAAATCACCATGGAAAAGGACGCTAAAGCCGACAATCAGCTTTGGCAGATTTCCGTCCTTGACGGCCAGCTTGTGAAGTTCTATTCCAAGGCCGACGGCAAGGCTCTGTTTGTAAGCTCCGGCCGTCCTGGCACTGAGCTCGAGGCCTCCTTCGACGGCTCCACCGCCTTTGGCTTATACCTTACACAGAACGATTACTCTGGAAACGATGAATTTTATACGCTTATCGCCACTGAGAGCGGATTTGGCTTGGATTTGGCGGAGGACGGTTCGCTCGTCGCGGCAATGTTGACTGACGCGCATTTCTCCGCCCCCTTGCTTAACGTCTCCGTTTCCGTTCCCTTCACCCTCACTCCTGTTGAAAAGGTTGAGGGCATGGGCGAGTTCTATATCAAGTCCGGCGACCAGTATTTAGCGCCCGGCTCCTCCGATATTGGCGCTCAGCTTTGCCTGCTCGGCGACGAGAACAAGTGGAATATCAGCAAGCTGCCCAACAATGTTGGCTATATTACCGACACGGATTCGGGCTATGCAATCGACATCAGCGGCGTTAGCATGGACGAGGGCGCCTCGGCGCTGGCCTACACTCTGTCCCGCAACGCAAACCAGACTTGGCTCATCATCAACAACCCCAACGGTACGGTTTCGTTCCAGGCGCAGCACAGCGGCCTTTATCTGGCGGTTGACGACGACGGCATGGCCATCCAGTCCGCGGAAAAATACGAGTGGACAATGGTGCCCGCCGAGTGACGAGCAAGGAATAAACGCTGAGTTTTAATAACAGCACGCGCCGCCGGGCAAACCCCGGCGGCGTAAATAGATAAGTATTCCAGTGAAAAAATACAAAGTAAAAGGTTCCGTGGCGTTTGCCCGGAACCTTTTACTTTTATGGCTTTTTTACAGGACGTAAACCTTACATTTTCTCCTGCCGAACTGATAACATTCGGATTTGGTCAGGAACAATAAATCTACCCTGTTGCCCTTAATTGCGCCGCCGGTGTCGGCCGCAACGGCGTAACCATAGGTCCAGCTGCCGTCGACAGCCTCAACATATACCCGGCTGCCGAGGGGAATAACCTTTGGATCGACCGCGATAACGCCCTTTTGCAAAGGCAGCCCTGTGGCGCTCATGCCGCCGTAGCCGCCGTTTTCTTCGGGAGAGGGGTCGTAGGCTGTTGCGGTGCACTCAATTACATACTTATATTGAAAAGCCTGAGTTGACTGCTGAGGTTCGGCCGTTCCATACTCCACTATCTTTTCAACGGGTTCAAGCACGGTAACGGACGATACGGCGGTACGTCCCGTTTCTTCACCGTTCACATATGAAACCTGATAAACGACCTCTTTCAAACCGTCGCTGCCCTCCTGAACGGTCTCCGTTTCGCCGCGGGTCATTCCGTCATTGGCTCTGCGAATAATATTGAAATGAATGGCTTCCTGCTCAACGACCGAATCAGTGTATGTAGTCGGAGCCTGAGCTACGATGCCGCTGCCAACGGTATAATTGCCCGAGGGCCTGGCGCCATTCTGAGCCAATGCGGTAGTGCCGGTGAAAATCGCCGCTATTGTTACCACGGAAATTGTCGCGCGGCCAAAGGACGTTTTCAGCAGCATATCCTTAAAACTCATTTAAAATCATTCCTTTCGCATTCATAAAGACCGATATCGGCCTTTTTAGTGCTCGTTCCCTATTATAGACGAATATATTACATTTGTCAAGACTTTTTTCCAAAAATGTTATATTTTCGTAACAAATGCTTAATTGTTTAACTGCTTTATTGGCAGTTTTAGACAAGATTAATGGATTTTTTCGGTCGGATTACATCAATTTTCTACAAAAACACTTTGTACACTTTATGCAAAATGCCAAATTGTTATTACTTATTGCACTGATATTTTTAACTGCTTTTACACCATAAAATGAAATAATTTTATAAAAATATTTCCAAATTCAACCATAAAATCATGCTGAAAAAAACGCCCGGCGCAAAACCGGACGTTTTTTATTTTGTTTTACCGCCCTCAGCTATTTTCTCTTACGGGCAGCTTTTCCTTGAACAGGAGGGATATAGACCAAAGTCCGGCCAGAGCGATAACGGTGTAAACTATTCTGCTGATGATGGACGCCTGTCCGCCGAACACCGTCGCAACCAGGTCAACGCCGAACAGGCCGATGCTGCCCCAGTTGAGCGCTCCGATTATTACAAGGACCAATGCTGTATTATCCACTATTTGCACACTCCTCTCAGGGGTAGTATGCACTTTTATTTAAAAAGTATTCCTTTGTTTTGCACATTCGTAAATGAAAAGCGCGGCCGCGACTGAGGCGTTGAGAGAATTAACGTCGCCTTTCATTGGTATTTTTACCAGAAAATCGCATTTTTCGGCCACAAGTCTGCTTATGCCCTCTCCCTCGCTGCCGATAACGAGGGCGGTCGGTCCCTTTAGGTCCGCCTCGTAAAGTCCGCGGTCCCCCGCGGCGTCGGCCCCGGTTATCCACAAGCCTCGCTCTTTCAAATAGTCGATGGTCTTGGCCAGATTATTTGCCCTGACCACCGGAGTGTAGGCCGTGGCTCCGGCGGCGGATTTTTCAACGGTGGCCGTGACGCCGACCCCATCATGGCGGGAAATAACGACCCCATGAGCCCCGGCGCAGTTAGCCGTCCTTATAACGCTGCCAAGATTGTGCGGGTCCTTTAGCCTGTCCAAAATAACAATAAACGGCGGTTCGTTTTTGCTGCGGGCAAGTTCAAGCACATCGTCGATCTCCGCATATTCAATGGGCGGAACAAGCGCGATAACGCCCTGATGATTTTTGGTTTCGCTCATCTCATTAAGGCGGGCGGCGTCTACCTCGGTAACGGTTATGCCCTGCTTCTTCGCTTCACGTATAAGCGGCAGTATACTGCCCTGTTTATCGCCTCGCTTCACGTACAGCTTGTCTATCTGACGCCCGCTTTTTAACGCCTCGGCCACGGGATTGCGGCCTTCTATTTTGTCGCTTCTATTTTCGTCCATATTTACTCCTTCTGCCTTTGCGCTCCCTTGCACGGCGCGCAAAGGCCTTGCAGGCCTCGGCTATCAGTGCCGGAAGAATGCCCGCGAGAACGCATAATGCCGCCGCACCTCCGCTAAGCCGGTCTATTTCCAAAAACTCCCTAAGTGGAGACCAGCACAGGCTTATTATACATACAAATATGTTTATCCCCAGACACACAAGGGCGGTGCGGTTGGACAAAAACCATTTTACCGTAAAGTCCTTGCTGCGGAAGCATTGTCCCATAAGGGTGAAGCCCACGCAAAGTACAAGTACGACGGCCGCTCTGCGCTGGTATATATCCACCCGGCTGGACAAAAGGCCGTAGACGGCCATTGCCGCCAGACCGACAAGCGCCCCTCTAAAGACGCTTAGCGCCAGCACTGACCTGCTTATACGGCCACTCTTCATAGTGTTGAGCTCGTCCATTTTTACCGGCCAGGGGTGATAAGGCTCGCACCATATGCCTATAGCCGCAACGGCGGAAACCGCAAGTTCTATCCAGACTATGCCCGAAGCCGAAAAAGGAACGGAATAGCCCATCGCAAGCGAAATTACGGCGCAAAACGCCTGAGCAACGCAGCAGGACAGCAAAAAGCCAATCATGCGCTCAGCGTTGAGAAACGCCCGCTTGCACTCCCGCGCGGCTTCGGCCACGCGGCCAAGGCCGCTGCCGCTTATGTTAATATCGGCCGCCGCGCAGCATATTTTTGCGCCCGCGTC
>CANRHW010000123.1 GCA_947630525.1 uncultured Clostridia bacterium
GTAGTCCCCATGTTTGGTATCTCTGCCAGCGCGGCGACGGAAAAAACTCTGTTTGAATTAACGACAGACATATGCGGTGCCAACCAAGAAATAGACCTTACATCTGGAAAAGGTGTGACATCATCAGATGGAGGCGTTGTTTTTAATGCCAGATGGAACGATAACGGAGAGTGGAAAGTAGAGCCATATAATACGCCTGCTCTTATGTTCTTCCGCGTTAATCCCAGAGGTAATGAGCAAATAGATGAAAACAAAGTCGCAACGTTTGAAAATGCTGCTGACACAAGAGTCGCAGAAAAAATCACTATAGAATATACGTACGGCACTCAGACCAAAGAGGGAAACGAAAAAAAGGATAATGACTATCAAACGTGGGACTTCGTAGACAACAGTGATAACGTTTTTGCTAGAACTTATTATGACATTGGCGTTAAAGCTACTGTTGGTCAAAAGGGCGGCGAAGAAACCGGCGATAAAGTATATGCCACTGACATCAAAGATGTCATGGGTAAAACTATGAAGATAGAGGCCGTAAAAGGTCAGGAAAATTGGACAGTTACCTATACCTTTGATGGCTCCTCTGTAGTCGGAACTGAAACCGTCTCTAATATCGATGGCATAGCCTCTATAAAGGCCAATGTCCCCAAGTGGAATGACCAATATGCGGCTATGGGCCTTATAGGGCTAAAGGTCACATATGAAGTACCAGAAACGGCAAAGGCTGTCACCGCCACTTATAAAGTGGATGGAAACACAGTAACCACTGTCACAGGATATTATGACGCTGCTAAAGGCGAAAATGGCTATACCTTCCCTGAAAAGTACGCTTATTATAGTGGCGAAGTTTATTATGCTCCAAAGACTGAGCTTTCCACAGACGACGACATAAGCATGACCAAAGTGGAACGCTACACCTCTAAAAAGCCCGATGTTCCGTTCTCTATTGACGGTGAAAATTACTATAAGCTGACTGCGGACGCCGAAAGCGTAGTTGTGAATGGTAATTTTATTACTGAAACATCAGACGGATGGACAAGCCGCAAGGGTAATAACGATACTCCTGTAACCGGCGATACATACGTTAAAGAAGATATTGACGGTACGGAATCAAATATTATGACTATAGATACAAAAGGGGCCGGAGATGACAATTCCATCGGGACTATATGGACTGTAACCCCTGGAACAACGTACTATATATCTTTCTGGCAGAGGAACGGCGGAACTAATGACGATATTAGATATAATAAACTGACAGACGGGCACCAGGCTAATAGTGGAGGCAACAGAGAACAGTCAGGAACCGAAATCATTGACCTGTCTAAGATGGAACAGGGCGGCAAATGGAACCATTATGAAACAATCTATATCGCCACAACAAATGAAATTTATTTTCAGAACAGTTGGGGCACTGCCGTCGGCCTTGCCAATTTTGAGATCATACCCGTTGAAAAAGTAGAACGGCCCACCGCGCCCACAGCTTCTCTTGGCTGGAACGGCACCGACTTCACCGTAAACTTTGCTGTTGAGGGCGAACCTGCCACCATTAAGGTTACTCCCGAGGGCGGCGAAGCGAAAGAATTTACGGAAGCAACGGGCGTTATAATAGATACGCCCAATACAAACCGCATTTACACGGCGGTTGTCAAAGACGTAGTTGAGAGCGCCCAGGTTCAGGCAAGCGTTTACAGCCTTGTTGTAAAGGAAATACTTGCCGAGGGCGAAGGCGAAGTTTCCGCAGAAAGAATCGAAAAGGCCAACGAGGTAATTGCTAAGGGCGGTATGGTATTTGACGAAGCTCTCACAGAAGAGACCTCCGGTATCATGACCCTCAGCGAAGGTAAGACCTCCATCACAATAAATGAGGCCGCTAAGAAGATTGGCGTAGGCTTCGTGCTGAACGGTGGAACGCTTTATGTCGGCAGCGCGGATAAGACCGCAACGGCTGAGGAAGAAGGCACCGTATTCGGCAAGCTGACCATCACCGAAACAGGCGTTGAGCTCAGCGAGGCTTACGGAGCTGAAACTCAGGAGGCTGTTGTACTGTCTCTCGACAGCGTAAACATCGAATTTGTAGAAACACTTATTGACGCTCTTGAATCCGACGGCGCGGACGCCGAAGCGGAGCTTGAGCCCGTACTGTAAGAATAGGAGGCTGATTGAAATGAAAAAGGAATTTAAAGCCCCGATTGTAGAAGCTAAACAGCTTTCAGTTCAGGATAATGTAATGTTTGGCACTATGCTTACAAGCCTTGGACAGAACCCTGAGGGTTTTGCTGGCATGGAAGACGCTGTGTCTGAGGATTACAAGCAGTGGAAAGGTTTTAGTAAGTAATTCGGCATTACACAAATGCGAAAGGCCCCCGCAAGGGGGCCTTTTTCAGAGCGCTGACAAAGTCGGCGCTCTTCAAAGGGGAACCCTAACGGTTCCCCTTTGAGAGAACCTCTCCGCATCGGGCGCTTACGCTTACGAAAATTTGTCTGCGGACAAATTTTCTACCCCGATTAAAGTATAACATCCCGGGTACACGCCCCGGGATGTTATGTTTTTTATCGAAAGGGAGTTCCCTTTCGAGTATGAAGTCGCCGCAAGCTGCGTTTCGCGGCGGCATCACATGGTGAACATACTGTAAATAAGCGAACCCAAAATCATCAGCCCGGGCAAAAGGCTGAGCCCAAAAATCACGGCCAGGGCGACGTCCTCCTTTTTCACGGGGCCAATCTTGCGCCCGTCATGAATGAAAAACACCGAAAATCCAAACCCAAAACCGCTGGACGGCGGCAAAACAAATATCCAGTAAAGCAGCAGATATATTATAAGCTTGCTGTCCTGGCCGTCAATGCTCAGGCCTTTGCCGAAACCGAACATATACAGCGAAATGGCGCCCAGCACCAAATTTATCACGCCGACAATCCACATTATTATTTTAAGCACGCGCATTGCCACGTTGGCCCGCATTTTGTCTTTGTCCGTCATTTTTCCATCTCCTCAGCGCCTAAAAAAATCTTCGCCGCCCGACTGCGGGAAAAATTGAAATATCGCCAGTCGCCGGCCGGTTCAAGGCTGTCAAAATATCGGTCGTACAACTGCTTGACCACGGCCTTTTCAAAGATGATTGAGCTGTCGGGCTTTATCCGGGCCAACTGGGGCGCGGCGTCCGCCGAAAGGGTGAAAGCGTAATACAGCTCCGTCCTCCGCCCGGAAAGGTACATATCCACCTGACTTTTTGCCACAAAATAGTCTACGGGCACAAGGTTCAGTATGATATAGTATATCAGGCCAAGGCCGAGGTATACAAGCCCCGGGTTAAATACGGGCTTGAATATATACACGGCCGTCGCCGCAAGGCCGAGAGCCTCAAAAATCAGGAAACCGAGCACAAACAGCCTCAGCCGGGTAAGGCCGTCATCGCCGCAGTAGAGCAGCATTCGGTAAAACGAAGAGACCAGCAGTACCGCGGTCACCGCGCACATATAACAGCAAAGTCCGTTTGCCGCGGCCTTGCCGGGGCCGCCGCCGCGCCGCCGGACCGTGAACAAAATCAGGGCGATATTCACCGCTGACAGCCCCAACAGCTCGAAAAATCCCCGGCGGGCGTAGTCCGTGTAGCTGAGACCGTAGGGCAATTCTGCGCCGCAAAACAAATATTTAAATTGAATAACACAGAAAACCGTGTATACCGTTAATATGCTCACCAGCAAAATGTTCAGTATCAACATGTCGGCCTTTTTCGGCGGGTTTGCCTCCGAACTGCCGGCTAAGGGCTCGCCCGCCGAACACAGCAGGCCGAATAGGTACAAGGCCACGGCAGCGCTGAGTATCAGCCTAAAAAGGGAAAATATGTTTATCGTGTCCAAAATATTGGCAAAGAAATTGCCTACCGTGCGAGAAAACACCATGTCGGCCCCGGACAGTACCGCCAGCAGCACCAGCATCGCCGGAATTGCAATCGCCACTGCCCGAAGCACTCTTTTCACCGTAGAGGAGCGTTCGCCGCCGGCCTCGGCAAGCCAATGAAAAGGCAGCGTAAAATAAGAAAACGGCTCAAATACCCTCGACAGCGTGTCTTTCACAAAACTCCACCCCTGTGAACGGAAGCTGAGCCCCCCTGTGGCGCCCGCGTACAGCAGCAGCGAAACTATGACATTATATGGCCGCCAAACGGGGCTGTCGTTGATTACGGGCGCGGCAGCCAGCAAAAGTATCGGTATCAGGCACCAGAGCCTTTTTGTACGCGGCAGCAGATAAAAAATCATTCCGGCCTGCAAAATGGCGAATACAAACGCCCCGGCGGTTTCTCCCCGGCGCGACGCAAGCATAAAAAAGCTCGCCCCGGTAATGAGAATATACAGCAAAAGCAGCGGTCTGCGCCCGCCGCCCGGCAAGGTCGTCCTTTCGGCTTCCATGAGTATCATCTCCTTTGTTGACTACAGTATAGCACAGACTTTCGGATTTGTCAATATATTTTTATGATAAATTCAAACTTATTATTGAAAAAGAATAAATAGCCTTTGTTGGGCCGCTCCGCGTAAAAAAATCGGCGTATTTTTAAATTTATTGAAAATTCCTATTGAAATGTTATGACAATTATTGTATAATAGTTAAAATGAAAAGCCAAAACGCCGGCCAAGGCAAGGCCTGCGCAAAAAGCGATGCGGCTTTAAAAACGCGATACCGAAAGGATGAGAGCATGAACGTATACAAGCTGTCCGAAATCAGCCCCGAAAAACTGGATTTTATTATGAAGCGGGCCGAAATGGATATTACCGAGCAGATGAAGCTGGCCAAGGAAATTTCAGACGAGGTCAAAAGAGACGGCGACAAGGCCGTACTGAAATATACCGAAAAATTTGACCATGTGGCGCTGGCCCCGGATAAAATCAAGGTCACGGCCGAGGAAATCGAGGCCGGATATAACAACCTTGACCCGGAGACCAGGGAGGCCATTGAATACGCCTACAAGAATATTTACGACTTTCACGAAAAGCAGCTCCCGGAGGAAATGTGGTTCACAAATGTGGA